>NZ_JAQIBB010000036.1:0-45155 GCF_027920745.1 Gallibacterium faecale
TTTTAGCTGCTTTTTATTTAGTTCTTTTTGTATTGTTATATCCTTACATTAATTAACAAGCATAATTACTCCTTAAAATCACTCAGATATTGTCGTCTTAGCGCTTCGCTTTGATACACTTCTTTGCAATATTGTTTATCAAAGAACAAAGCACTAATTAGCTGTAGAAGATCAGACTTGATCTTCTACAGCTAATTAATGTAAGTAGTGGGGCTATTGGGCAATTCCTTGCCAGGAAACGAAATATCCCCCTATCTCAATTGGCATACCATTGCCATCCGATGAGAGTAAACGGAAAATATTGCACATTAGCGAGGATTTGGCATTAAAAATAGAAGCTTGTTTGATTGTAATGCATAAAGTTACGCCTAATTTATACGTACATTCATGGCAACTTACGCTTATCGCTGACCACACTCTATACGGAATATGATAAAGATCGTATTTCTGTTATATACGGGATATTAGAGTTATTTTCAATTAAAGAAAGAACATATTATACGCAAATGAAAATAGCGGAAACCTCATTAAAATTAATGTTAATGAAAGATGAATGTTTATTCCTTGCTTAGTATTAAAATTAGTTACAAAAAAATTGACTTTTTATACTTAGTAACTAAAATTAGTATTAATAAATGTGGAGGTAAAGATGGGTAGAGCAGAAAAACTTTTAGAAAAATTAGTTAATTCAAAGAATACATTTGTATGGACTGATTTAGTTACTTTGCTTTCCCAGCTTGGTTATGAGAGAAAAGAAATGGCAGGATCTAGGGTGCGTTTTTATAATGTAGAATTAGATCATTTAATCTTATTACACAAGCCACACCCTGAAAATTACATTAAAGGCGGAGCATTAAAATCAGTTAAAGATAGTTTAAAAGGAGTAAGATTGTTATGACATATTTAAAATATAAAGGTTATGTTGGCACGATTGAAGCTGATTTAGAAAATCATGTTCTTTTTGGTAAATTAGCATATTTACGTGATGTAGTAACATATGAAGCAACAACATTACCAGAATTAGAAGCTGAATTTAAAAAATCAGTAGACTTATATCTACAAGATTGTAAAGATTTAGGCAGAACAGCAGATAAACCATTTAAAGGCGTATTTAATGTGCGCATTAGTGAAGAATTACATCGTAATGCAGTGTTAGCAGCAGGAGATTTAAGTTTAAATGCTTTTGTAAGTGAAGCAATTAAAGAAAAAGTGGAACGTTCAGGCATTAAATTATAAAAAAGTATTGATTTCTGCGCAGGAGAAGTAATATTTTAATTTATAATGAGATTTTACCTTGAAGAAAGCTCGATAGAAATATCGAGCTTTTTTATAGTTAAAAATCAGAAGTTAATAAAAACTTTTCAAAACCTTGATCGTAAATAGTCGGGGGCTTTTTCATTTGGGGTGCATATCATATTTGATCCATGTGTATTTATTTTTACAATAAAAATCAAACGGTTATAACTATATATGTGTAAGGCTCCCTCCCCCAGCTCCACCAGATAACCATTTCAATAAGCATAAAAGACCTTGATTTATCAAGGTTTTTCTTTTTTTACTCATATCAAAAAGTCTCAGAAAAACCATACAGAGTTAACGTAATGGTAGTAAAGATAGTAGTAAGATATTACAATCTCAAAAACCTTACTACTATTTTGAGGATTATATGGCTAGCCCAGGGAAACTATTCTCTGTGAAACAAATTAATGTAGATCCACCAGACACCTTAAAATAAAAAAAAATAAAAATCAAAAACTTAAACTGAGTTTAGCTTCCTGATAAATTGCTTTTAATGTATGCACATTTCTAATGATCAATAATATATTGTCAAAAGGTTCTTATATGAAAATCTATCCAATGCAAATCAGTGATTATGAAGATATCTATCAATTATGGTGTTCTTGTAAAGGAATGGGACTAAATGATCTTGATGATTCAAAAATTGGGATTGAACGCTTTCTGCAAAGAAATCCTGATACCTGTTTTGTGGCTAAAAGTGGACAAAAAGTTGTAGGTGTTATTCTCGCTGGTCATGATGGTCGTCGAGGCTATATTTATCATACCGCGGTTGCTCCTCAATATCGCCATCAGGGTATTGCTACCGCATTAACCCATTCCGTTTTAAATGCGTTTCAACAACTCCAAATTCATAAAGTTGCATTATTAGTTTTTGCTCATAATCAAGCTGCAAATGCTTTCTGGGAGAAAATGGACTTTACAGCACGAGAAGATATTATCTATCGCAATAAAGCCCTATGTGAAATGGTGCGGATCGATACTTAAATTCAAATAAAATTGATATATCAATTAAGCAGCTTTAAACTCAATTTCTTTTTGATAATCAACGAATAATGTTGGTAACGTTTTTGCAATCGCATCTAATTGCTTCACTAATGGCAAGAATGTCGCTAATGATGGTTGCAAAATACATTGTTGTTGTAATTGTTGTAATAACTCCTCAACATCTTGCATCGCTTGTTTAAAGTTCTCTGCTGAAAGCTGATCAAAATTATCCAAAATCGTAATAATACGGCGTGAAATTGGATATAAATGAATTAACATTTGTGTGCTTAATTTTGTGCTATCCATTTGTGAACGGAATGTCGCTAATGCCGCAATATAGCTTAATAAAGAATAATTTAGCTTCAATAATTCAAACGCATTATTTAAACGAGTTTTATCCTTATAACCTTGGTAATTTAAATTCGATACTGCGGTATTTAACGCTGTTGCATTATCATGTGCCTGACGGCGAATAATCCGATATTTTAGATCATGATGATTACCAAATTGCAGTTGCACCATAATCGTTAATAAATAACGTGCATTACTCCTTAACGCGTTAATTAAAGTATATTTTAAGCGTAGATATTTCCAATCTGGCCATAAATATGAAACAGCCAATCCCGCAATAAAACAACCAATAATTGTATCTACTGCACGCGGTAATGTAGCTGAAGCAATATCCACCCCAATAATATTAAAGCTCATCAACACTTGGATAGTAATGAAAAATGTTGAAAAGCTGTAATTATTGGTCCTAAAGAAGAAGAATAAGGTACTCGCAATAACGACAATCCCTAATTTACTTTCTAGACTAGTCGTAAAATATGGCATTAATGATCCCACTAATACCCCTAAAATCGTACCAATAATCCGTTGTTTTAAGCGGGCTTGAGTAGTTGTGTAATTTGGCTGACAGACAAACACAGCAGTTAATAAAATCCAGTAACCACGCTCAATAGGTACATTATTCGCAATCAAACAACATATCGTTACTACAATGGTTAATCGTACCGCATGACGAAATAATTGGGATTCAAAAGTACATTGATTTTTAATTACACGGAAAATATTCGCTAAACCAGTAATATGATCTTGATGAATACGCCAATTAATCGCACTGCTATCGGGTTCTTTCACTTTTGCATCTAAATGTGAAAGTTGTTGCTCTATTTTATGTAAACTTTCTAGCAATACCGACAAATTAGCTAAATGCTCACTATTCGGTGTTTGTTGCTGAAAATGGGCGAAGGATTGTTCTAGCGATAACATCGCGTGTTTTACTTTACCATAATAAAAAAACGCTTGATTCCGCTGCAAAGTTCTCGCAAAAGCACGACAAGTTTTAGCTTGTAACTCAAGTAAATAACGGATTCTAAAGATCAAATCGCTATATTTAAGATCGGCTAATAACTCAGGATAACTAAAATAATTAGAGTTAATCCGTTCATGGATATCTTGTGCAATAAAATAGCTATTAATCATACGTAACGTTGTATTTTGCACATAGGTCCCAGTTGAGCGATAAAACAAAGCACTACGGCATAGATTAAACGCTTGGATCACTTTGCTATTTGCCATCACTAATGCAGTTTGATGATGATCGAGATCTTGCGCTCGATTATCAGGATTAAAAAATTCTGCTTTTGTTTGCAAATAATCTGCTAACGCAAGATAAGCATTCGCTAAATTTTCTTGTGCTGGTCGTAATGGAAACAATAGATAGACCAACATCGTCAATAAACTATATAACGAGGTTCCCACCAAAATAAGGAGCGGATTCACAAACCAAACTTGTTCTGGGTTATAAGCCAAAATAGTATAAAGTGCGACAACCAGACTACCAAAAGCAATCGTACTATAACGTTGTCCAATCGCTCCTAACATGGTGAAGAAAAATGTTAATAGCGCCATTACTAAAATAAACAAGTAATGATCAACAAAAGTAATTTGAATAACTAACGAGGAAATCGAAAAGGCGATCAATGTATAAAATAAATTTTTTAATCGCCCACTCAATCGATTATCTAAATCTACCAATCCCCCAGCAATAGTACCGAGAATAAGTGGCATACTGACTGATGAAATATCAAAATACCAAACAACCAGAGAAACAATATTGACAGCAAGGAAAATTGGAATAACCGCTAAAATTTTGCTATTTAGCCATGTGGTATTAATACGTTCTAAAAACTGCTTGAACATCATTTTTATTTAAAAAATTTCCTTTGATTTAGATAATTTGCATAATCTTTTTCTACCACTCTTTGTCCTACTGGAAAGAGTGAAATCCGCACTAATTTAAAATGCATAATTCCCGTTGGAATACCAATAATCGTTAAACATTGCATCACACCAACAATAATATGGGCAATCGCTAGCCACCAACCAAAGAGAATAAACCAAACGAGGTTTAACACAGTACCCAAGCCATTCATGACTGAATGTTGCGGTTCTATTTGGCTAACATGAACAATATCATGTCCAAATGGTACTAAAGAAAGTTTGAAAATTTCCCAACAACTGCGTGTATAAGGTAGCGTTACAATCAGAATGGCACTCAAACAAGTCGTGATCAGCCATCCTAAAGAGATCGCAAAACCACCGAAAAAGAAATTCCATAAATTTAAGATAAAATTCAACATATTATTGCAAACGCTCCTTTAAATAACCTTGATAATCTGGAATTTGGATCTCTGTTGTTTGAGTAAATAATGGGGAAGAAATTAAGAAATTCGCTGAAGAACGTGTAATTGCCGTTGGAATATTCCATACGGTCGCAATACGCATTAATGCTTTCACATCAGGATCGTGTGGTGCTGCATTCATTGGATCCCAAAAGAAAATTAATACATCAATTTTACCTTCTGCAATTAATGCACCAATTTGTTGATCGCCCCCCATTGGCCCACTAAGTAAACTATTAATCGTTAATCCAGTTTCTTTCGCAATAAGATGGCCTGTTGTTCCAGTAGCGACTAAATGATGTTGTGATAACTGTTGTTGATGTGTTTTACACCATAAAATCAAATCTTCTTTACAGTGATCGTGCGCAACTAAAGCAATTGTTTTTTGTGTTTGTAATTGACGAGTGGTTTGTTTCATTGCGGTCTCCTTTTGCAATAGAAATAAAAAAAAAAGCGGACAAATTTGCCCGCTTATTGTACCTCAAATTATAACCTTAAAGGATTATTTTATTTGCTACCTTGAGCCCATTTTAAGAAACGAGCTTGAGTTTCTTTATCTGCTTGTTGATACCAATATTGCAACATTTGTTCTGCAACATTCTCACCTTGCACAGTGATTTTCGCTTTCGCTGCTTTAGCACCTGCTGCTGTTGGAATTGCTGCTGGCATACTAACAGACACAAAGCTTGGTACAGCTGCAACACCTTGTGATGCATTATACTCTGCTAAATCTTCTGCAACACGAGTATCAGGGAAAATTCCGCTTTGTTGTAAGATATCTTGTTTAGTACTAATTTCTTGATTACCGCTCGTTTTCACCGTAATTTTCGGATTCTTAGCGAATAAATTTGCATTACGCATATTGTCTAAACGTGGTGCAGTAATAACTAAATCTTGGCTATTACCTTGGAAAGTCACAATAATTGGACTAGATTCAAACAATGTTCTATCTGAACCATTGGTTACCACTTCAGAAACACGCACAACAACTTGGTGAGTGTTGTTATCACTTGCGTCAAAACTGTTTTGTGATTTAGTTAATGAAGATTTGGCTTTTTCACCGTCGATGGCAAGGAGGGAAATATTTGGGGTTACAGTGACTTTCGCCGCTAATGTACTCATCGAAAGGGTCGCTGCCACACATGCCAATGCAAAACGAGATAATTTCATGTACACTCCTAGTAAAAATTACGAGCTAGTTTAAGAGGTTCTTATCCTATGCTATTTTCTAGCAAAATTAAATAAGAATTTAGGAAATATTTATTATGAAAACAGAACAATTTATTATTTATGGACATGTGCAAGGTGTTGGCTTTCGTTTTTTTACTTGGCGAGAAGCGCAACGAATTGGTATTACTGGATGGGTAAAAAATCAATCTAACGGTAGCGTTGCTGTACTCGCACAAGGCACAGAACAACAACTAGAAACCTTCTACCGCTGGTTACAACAGGGTCCTAAAACAGCAACTGTTAATTATATCGAATCATTGATTGTAGAAAATAATACGATTTATTCAGACTTTCAAATTCTTCATTAATATTATTTTCTTAGGCATATCTTTTATTTTACCGATATTTTAATTTGCTCAAAATAACAGCAAAAATAAATAATATCGCTTGGGTTAAGACAATTGTAGCCCCTGTGGCACTATCTAAATGATAACTTAATACAATTCCGAATAGATTAGAAATTAATGCACTGCCAATCGCAATGCCTAACATTGTCGAAAAACGTTTAGTCAATAGATAGGCCGTAATCCCTGGAGAAATCAACATTGCTACTACCAGAATCACACCAACAATCTGCATCGCCAATACAATCGCTAAAGAAAGAAGAGCCAATAAACCATAGTGTAATAATGTAATATTTAATCCTGCCACCTTTGCTTGTATCGGATCAAAACAGTACAACAACAGATCCCGCCATTTTGTATAAATAATCAACAAAATTACACTGCCAAAACCAAGCATCTGCCACATTTGTTGCCGATCAATCCCTAAAATATCGCCAAATAATATATGAGTTAAATGCTGTGTGGTCTCTACATAATTAAATAACACTAAACCAAAGGCAAACATACCAGAAAAAACAATTCCCATGATCGTATCTTCTTTTAAACGCATATGATTTTTTAAAAACCCTACGCTGCCAGCACAACAAACTCCTGCAATAAAAGCACCTAACGTCAAAGGTAAATTAAACATAAAAGCCAATACAATACCTGGCAATACCGCATGGGAAATCGCATCTCCCATTAATGCCCATCCTTTTAACACCAAATAACAGGATAGCACTGCACAAATCACTGCAATCATTAATGCTGTAAGCAAAGATACTTGCATAAAAGGATAAGAAAGTGGCTCAATAAACCAATTTAATAATGTATTCATAGCCATTTACCTTTTCTCTCTAACCGCATAATAACGTTGCGTAAAAAAGCCATATTTTGGCGAAAATGCAAATACCAATAAAAATAAACAGGTTTGCAAACTCACAATAATGCCTCCCGTTGCACCATTTAGATAAAAGCTAAGATATGCCCCTATCCCACTGGTGAAAAAACCAAAGGCCACCGCAATTTTCAATAAGGTAGAAAATCTATCTGTTAATAAATAGGCTGTTGCTCCTGGTGTTACGACCATCGCAATCACTAAAATTGCGCCTACTGTCTGTAATGCAGCGACAATACAAGCACTTAATAAAGTGAAAAATAACACTTTTAATCTTGTTGGATTTAATCCACTGGCTTTAGCTTGGATTTCATCAAAAAAGACTAATAATAAATCTTTCCAAAACAATAACAGCAAAACCAAACTGACACTTAAAATAATCACTACTTGCCAAACATCATTATCTGCAATCCCAAGAATATTGCCTAAAATGATACTTTCAACATCAACTGACGTAGGATTAAGTGAGATAACAAATAGCCCTAACGCTAAGAAAGTAGTAAAAATAAAACCAATAATCGCATCTTCTTTTAATGGTGTGATCGCTTTAATCCATAAAATCGCTATTGCGGCAAACATTCCTGAAAAGAACGCTCCGATTGCATAAGGCAACGATAACGCATAAGCAATCGCTACACCGGGGACAACAGAGTGCGAAAGCGCATCACCAATTAATGACCAGCCTTTTAGCATCAAATAAGCAGATAAAAAAGCACAAACACCACCAATTGCAGCACTTACCCAAATTGCTTTAAACATATAATCATATTCAAAAGGGGCAAACAGAAGTTCCCACATATTATTGTCCTTTATCGTGTTCCACTAATGTGGCTGGTGGTTCATTTTTCGTTTTACCATAGAATACTGCAGCTTTTTCATCATCAGTAAACACAGTCACCGCCCGTTCATCACCATCTTCGTGCAAGGTTTCACCGTGCAATTTGATATGACGCAACACCCCACTAAATACCTTTTCCAGATTTTCTTGCGTAAAGGTAGAGTGCGTTGAACCGCTGGCGATCACAGTACGATTAATCATAACTACTTGATCACAAAAATCAGGCACACTTCCTAAATTGTGGGTAGAAACTAAAATTAAACAACCTTCCTCACGTAATTTCTGTAGCAACTCAATAATCGCAAGTTCCGTTTGCACATCAACCCCTGTAAACGGTTCATCGAGTAAAATAATTTTACTTTGTTGGGCTAATGCTCTGGCTAAAAAAACACGTTTCTTTTGTCCGCCTGATAGTTCTCCAATCTGTCGATCTTGTAAATGAGCAATATCTACACGCTGCATTGCTTTCATTACCGCATCTTTATCGTCCTTTTTCGGAATTCGCAAAAAATTCATATGAGCATATCGGCCTTGCATCACCACATCATAAACCGAAATCGGGAACTGCCAATCAACCTCTTCACTTTGCGGTACATACGCAACAAGATGCTGTTTCAGCGCCTCTTTTACTGATAAATCAGATAAGGTGATTTTGCCTTGTTGTGGGGTAATTAATCCCATAATGCTTTTAAATAATGTTGACTTTCCACTGCCATTTACCCCGATTAAACCGCAAATCGTGCCACCAGCTAATTGAAACGACATATCTCGAATAGCTGTATGTCCATTGTTATAACGCACACTAATCTTATCTACCTGTAAAGAAGCTATTTTATTCATTTTTGGTTAAATCCTTTGCTGATCGTATTCACGGTAGTGGAAAGTAAATCCAAATAGGTTGGTACTGGCCCATCTTGGGTAGAAAGTGAATCCACGTAAAGCACGCCACCATATTTAGCCCCCGTTTCTTTTGCGACTTGTTTTGCTGGCTTATCCGAAATGGTACTTTCACTAAACACAACTGGAACATGATGAGCTTTGACTTGTTCAATCACTTTGCGAATCTGCTGTGGTGATCCTTGTTGTTCCGCATTAATTGGCCATAAATATAACTCTGAAAAACCATACTCTTTGACTAGATAACTGAAAGCTCTTTCGCTGGTCACTAACCATCGCTGAGATTCTGGAATATTTGCCAATTTCTCACGAATTTCAGTATCAAGTGCCATCAATTTTTCACGATATTTTGCTGCATTTTGGTTATATTGCTCAGTATGTGCAGGATCATACTTTACCAATGCTTGACGGATATTTTCTACATAAATCATCACATTTTTCGGCGACATCCATGCGTGAGGATTAGGAATACCCTTATATGGCCCTTCATAAATGGATAAAGGCTGAATACCTTCACTAACAATAATACTAGGTATTTTTTTGGGTAATGTTTTAAAGAAACGTTCAAACCATTGTTCTAAATGTAATCCATTCCATAAAATCAAATCTGCATCTTGAGCTTTAATAATATCCTTTGGCGTTGGCTGATAATTGTGAATTTCGGCACCGGGCTTAGTGATAGATTCCACAACTGCGCTTTCTCCAGCAACATTTTGTGCAATATCTTGAATAATCGTAAACGTAGTAATTACCTTAAAAGGTTTTGCTAAACTACAAACCGAGATCGAGAATAGACAAAATAAGATAATCAATTTTTTTAACATGATAGCTCTCGCAAAATTTATTAATTATGTAAAAGTTTAGCTGAATTACCATTTTACTTAAATGAGAATAATTATCAACTATAAACATTTTGCAGGTTTGGGCAATCCTGCTAATTTTGTTGCTTGTTTCGCTGGTCCATCCGGAAATAACCGCTGTAAATAACGACTATTCCCTTTATCTTCACCTAATTTTTGTGCCATTGCTTTCACTAACATACGAATTGCAGGTGAAGTTTTATATTCTTGATAAAAATCACGTACAAAATAGATCACTTCCCAGTGTGCATCTGTTAATGTTAAGTTTTCTTTTTCTGCAATCACAAACGCAAGTTCTGGACACCAATCCGCACTATTTAATAAATAACCCTGTCCATCAACTTCAATTTGTTGCCCATTAAATTCAATATATTGCATATCGTTTTTCCCTTTTTGCTAATTCAAATATTGTACAAAATTCTCCATAGAAGAACTGATTAAAATATCTATCGCTATAATTAATCCATTAAAAAACCGCATCATCTGATGCGGTTTTTTCATTTTTATCCTTGATTAATTGATGATTAATCACGGCTTGCAGATAAGATATTCAACAAGCTTACAAAGATATTATAAAGTGACACGTAAATACTTACAGTCGCACGAATATAATTTGTTTCACCACCATGAATAATATTGCTGGTTTCTAATAAAATTGCACCACTTGAGAACACAATAAATAACGCACTAATTGCTAAATGTAATGCTGGAATATTTAAAAATAGGCTTGCAATCACGCCCACAACTAACACAATAAATAAAGAGAACATCATTCCAGCAATGAAAGACATATCTTTTTTAGTTGTTAATACATAAGCAGAACAAGCAAAAAAGACTAATGCTGTACCAGCTAATGCAGTAACGACAACATCACCTAATCCTTGGCTAACATAAATATTCAAAATTGGTCCCAAGGTATAACCTAAAAAACCAGTAAATGCGAACGTTGCTAAAATACCAAGCCCACTGTTAGCCAATTTATAGGTTAAAAAAAGTAAACCATAAAAACCAACTAACATCACAATTAATCCCGGATAAGGAAGATTAAAAGCCATTGATAAATAGGCAGTAAATGCAGAAAAAGCGATAGTTAATGCTAATAAAAAGTAGGTATTACGTAATACACGATTCGTACTTAGTATGGAAGTTGAACTTTCTCGAGTATCGACAACGATTTTTGGTTGCATAAAGTAAGTCTCCTAATTAACAAAATAACTGAATAACGGTAATAATTTATACTGACAATGTCAATAATAACAGCAATAAAAAAAACAAAAAGTGTAAAAAAGCAGCATAAGGTCTAAAAAGTAAGCTATTGCATTAAAATTTCAATTTTTTTATTTACTGTAAGATCAAACTATACTATATTGCACACCGCTGAAAACAACCAGCTCTGCGGAGGAATGGTCGAGTGGTTGAAGGCACCGGTCTTGAAAACCGGCGAGGATTTACGTCCTCCGTGAGTTCGAATCTCACTTCCTCCGCCATCTAGCTTAAGAGAAGCCATAAGTTTAAACCATAAACTTATGGCTTTTTTGTTTTATATCATTCTTGCTGTACTAACAGCCTATCTTCTTACTCTACTACTTGATTTTGTTCTTCTTCCTCTAACTCATCTGCCATTGCTGCTAATAAATCACGGCAAAGTTGAGCTAGGCTACGATAAAAGCCTGTTTTAGCGTGGGCTTCAACTTGCCCCAAAAAACGCCCCATACAAGGCAATAAAAAAGTTTGGAAAAACGCTTGTTGTGCAGTTAAAGACCCTGTTTGATCTTCAATCCAAGAAGCAGTTAATAACAACAAAGCGATATGATCCGGATTTTCTAACGCAGGCATTGCTCGTTCTTGTCTAAATTGCACAAAATCCGCTACCGCAATATCATAAGCTGATAAATGAAAATCAACAGACTCTTGTAAATGCTGATAATCTTCAGCTAATTGTTCGATTGTCCAATTAGACTGTAAATTCATCATTGCCACTTCGCTTTGTTGATCCAACACCAAAGCCCAAACCGATCTTACTCCACCTTGTTTGATCCACTGTAAAGCGGAAGTTAATACTGAATCTTGTGGTTGGCGATAAAATAGATTTCCAAAAAGACGACAAATTAAAGAAAAGTTATTAATTTCAATAGGTTGTTCACTCATATATTTTAGCTATCTTAGTAATCATCAATAAATTATGAAGAAAGTGGCTAAGTTTACTATAATTCTCATTTTTCAATAAATCATTTTAAGGAGAAACAATGAAATATATTGGTGCTCACGTTAGTGCATCCGGTGGTGTAGAAAATGCCGTGTTACGTGCAGTAGAAATTAATGCCAATGCTTTTGCTCTATTTACAAAAAATCAACGCCAATGGAAAGCGCCTGCTTTAAGCCAAGAAAGTATCAAAAAATTTAGAGCATTTTGTGAGAAATATCAGTTTTCGCCCGATCAAATTTTGCCACATGATAGCTATTTAATTAATTTAGGCAATCCTACTGCCGAAGGGTTAGAAAAATCACGAACCGCTTTTATTGATGAAATGCAACGTTGTGAGCAACTTGGTCTAAAACTACTGAATTTTCACCCTGGTAGCCATTTACAACAAATTGATGAACTCAGCTGTTTAAAACGTATTGCTGAATCAATTAATATTGCCCTAGATACAGTACCAAATGTCGTTGCAGTAATTGAAAATACTGCTGGTCAAGGCTCAAATTTAGGTTGGAAATTTGAACATTTAGCAGAAATCATTGCCCATGTTGAAAATAAAGAGCGTGTTGGCGTCTGTTTAGACACTTGTCATACTTTCTCTGCTGGCTATGATCTCTCATCGCTTGATGCTTGTGAGCAAACTTTTACCCAATTTGCCAATATTGTTGGTTTTCAATATCTCCGTGGTATGCATCTCAATGGTTCTAAAACCCCATTAGGTAGCCGTGTTGATCGCCATGATTGTTTACAAGCTGGGACGATTGGTACCACCGTATTTTCTTATATTATGAATGACTCTCGTTTTGACAATATTCCAATGATTCTGGAAACAATTAACCCTGACATCTGGAAAGATGAAGTTTCTTGGTTACGTTCGTTAGAAAATCGTTAAAAATCCAGCTCAAACTTTGAACAAACTCACAAAAATGAGCTTTAATTACCATTTTTTATCAAAAATAACTAGCCAGACCAGTGCTTTTTCGGTAGGATGTCGGCACTTGTGTGGTTTTTATATTTAATTTTTTATTTTTGAGTCATGTTTTATCGAATTCTCGTACCAGTATGTTTCCTATTTTTGACCGCGTGTAGTAACTTATCTACCACGCAAACAGCTGCTACACATTCTGATGGCGATGATCCAATCGGCGAATTAATTTTAAAAACAAACGCTACCGAACGTAAAATTATCAATAAAAAACTTAGCAACTTCTATCAAGAATGGGTAGGTGTTCGTTATAAGTTTGGTGGTACTGGTAAAAACGGAATTGATTGTTCAGCATTCGTACAAACTGCATTTGCAGAAAAATTCCACATCAGCCTTCCTCGTAGCACATCAGAACAAAAATCTTTAGGTCGTCAAATCCAGAAAAATCAGTTAAAACAAGGTGATTTAGTTTTCTTTAGAAAAAATCGTCATGTTGGGATTTATCTAGGAGGCGATTTATTTATTCACTCTAGTACTAGTCAAGGTGTGACTATCAGTTCTTTAAGTGAAGATTATTGGACTCGAACTTATACACAATCTCGTAGAATCCTTGATTAGTTGATTTTTCTGATAGAAATTATCTCCTTTAGATATTTAGATTACTAATAAACCTACGATTTTTATCGTAGGTTTATTTTTTCAACTATATTAATACATACTATCTATAATAGAGTACATAAAACATTTATCTTTATACCTTAATAGTAGGTTTTATGACGTTGTTATAGAGTGCATTGAGAATGGTTGGATATGAATCTTACAACGTTGTTCTATTTGCCATAAATCATATTCACTTTGCATATTCAACCAGAATATTGGTGCAGTATTTAAAGCTTGCCCTAATCTAATTGCCATTTCAGCAGAAATTGCAGCTTTACCATTTAATACTCGAGATAAAGCAACACGCGATACACCTAATTTTTCAGCAGCTTCAGTAACAGATATACCATCTAAATATTCCCTCAATACTTCTCCAGGATGAGCTGGATTATACATAGTCATAAAACCTCCTAATGATAATCTTGATAATCTACAATTTCAGCATGTCCATTCTCAAATTTAAATGTGATACGCCAGTTTCCATTTACTTTGATTGACCAATGTTCAGCAAGATTGCCTTTTAACTTATGTAAACTCCAATTTGGTGCATTTAGATCTAGAGGACTTGTTGCATTATTTAATGCAGTGAGCTGAACTCTCAATTTATTAGCATGATTAGATTGAATTCCTGATGTAACACCTGTTCTGAAAAACAATTCTAACCCTTTATGTTTAAATGATTTAATCATCTCAATAACCAATAACTTTGTATAGCTGTACTATACACAATAATCTTAAATTTGTAAATCTATGCGATACAACTTACTAAGTCTTATAGAAACGTTCAATTATCATCTGAAAATTATCTAATAAATTAAAACAATTTTTAGGGAAATATCATAACTGAGCAATAGAAAATAAAATGATGTTCATATAGGATTTTTAAATAAAAAGAGTGGTTATAGTTCTATAATCACTCTTTTTTACTAAAAAATTGACTGGTCAAATAGCAACATTTTTCCACTATGGTCAAACATAGATAAATTTAGAAATTATCTACTTAGACTTTTATAAATAGTTGATACTTCATACAACAGACATCATTCCGCTACAGTAAAATGTTGGTGTAAATGTGCTTTCTGTTCTACATCATCTGCAATCGCTTTTGCTAAATCAGGCACACTAATATCCGCAGGTTGATTATTTTCATCTAATAAAACTTGATTACCACCGATACGATAACGACCTGTTCCTGTAAAACGAGGTGGTTTCACAGCAAACATAGCTGCTGGAGAAAGGAAAGCCCAATTTAAAAGAAGATTACCTTTTAATTGCACCAATATTTGACGTACAGCATCTGCCGCTGGGTAGATCGCTTTCGGAAATTCTGGTGTATCCACGAGTTGTAAATTAGGGGCAACATACAGACAACCTGCACCACCGACTATCAAAAAATATGGCACATTCGCTTGTTCTGCAATGTGTAAAATAGTAGCCATGCCACGATTATAATCTGCGACTAAATTTGGATTTTCCCAACCGCCATTAAAGGCACAAACCACCGCATCAACGCCCGTTAAAACAGCTGCCAAATTACCAGTATTTACATCTATTGATACCGCAGTAAAATTTTCCGCTTTCGGTAAGCTATCCGCATGACGAGAAATTCCTACTACTTGATGGCCGCGAGCTACTAATTCTGCTACTACACCTTTACCGACTAGCCCTGTTGCACCAATTACTGCAATTTTCATTGTAAACTCCTTTCTAATTGTTAATTAAAAACTGTGCCATTATAGCCAACTCTTTTTTCAAGATTTAGCTTATAATTAATCAAAATATATTCAACTATTAGTTAATAATATGCAGAAGAATTATTATCAACAACTCCTTATTTTTCATACTATTGCTAAAACCAGAAATATTTCTGCTGCTGCACGGCAGCTAGAACTTAGTGTTGCTGCGGTCAGTAAATCCTTGCAAACACTCGAACAACATCTCGGTTTACCGCTTATTCAACGTACAACACGCAAATTAACACTAACCGAAGCTGGTGAAAAATTAGTACAGCAAACCACGCTGGCAGTGAAACAGATTGAACATAGCTTAACGGACATCCAGTCTTGGGCAAATCCACCAGCAGGCTTAGTTAGAATCACCTTACCGCAATTAGCCTTTTATTTAGTATTACAGCCGAATTACGCTGAGTTTTGCCAACAATATCCACAAATTCAATTAGAACTTTCAATTGATAATGCAACCGTTGATATTGTTGAACAACACTTTGATTTTGGTATTCGTTTTGGGCACAGTATTGAAGATGGAATGATCGCACATCAATTAACTACGCCAATGCAAGAAGGTTTATTTGTTTCTAAACAATATGCTCTACAATATGGTATTCCTCAAACACCTACTGAACTATCGCACCATCAATTAATTGGACATCGCTTTATCACTCATAATCGTTTAAATCCGTTAACTCTTAACCTTAATGGGATCGAAAAACAGTTCGAGGTTAAGCAACAATTAATTTTAAATGATACAGAAATGGTAGTTGATGCGGTGCTGCAAGGTTTTGGCATCGGTCGAATTTTTGATCTACGTTATCAACAATTAGACTTAAAAGATCAGCTTATTCCTGTGTTGCAGCCTTATTGGCGGCAATTCCCTGCTCTCTATCTATATTATTTTCCTCGTCAGCAACAACTCAAGCGAGCTAAAGCGATTATTGATTTTTTGTTAGCACACAGAACAATTTAAAACTTAAGTTGTTTTTTATTTTATATAGACTATAATCTATATAAAATAAAGAAGGACAAATAATGCAACAAGAATGGAATATTCTATTACAACAACCCGTATTAGACTGGTTAAAAACACTAGAACAAGATGATTTATTAAGAGTCTATGCAGCCTTAGAATTATTGTCAACGGAGGGGCCTCAACTTGGACGTCCTTACGTAGATACATTACAAGGTTCTAAATATGTGAATTTAAAAGAATTAAGGGTACAGTCTAAATTATCTGTATTTCGTCTGTTCTTTATTTTTGATCCCATCCGCCAGGCAATCATATTATGTGGTGGAAATAAAAAAGGTAAAAAACAACAACTGTTTTACAAGCAGATGATTACACTTGCAGAAAAAACTTATGATGAGTATCTTTCTCAATTTGCACAGGAGTAAGACTATGAGCGTACAATTTAAAGATCTTATGGCTGAATTGCCAATAGAGCAGCAAAATAAAGTTAAATTAATGGCTGATGAAATGAGAATGGAATTACAGCTTCAACGTATTCGCGAGGAATTAGAAATATCACAACAACAAATTGCAGCAGCTTTAAATATTAAGCAACCTTCTGTCGCGGCTTTAGAAAAACGAGGAAATGAAATCCGCCTTTCATCAATAAAACGTTATGTAGAAGCAATGGGTGGTGTTTTAAATTTATCAGTTGAATTACCGACAGGAAAAACCGTAACTTTTCATCTATAAATATATAGCAGCCCAATTTAAATTGAGCCGATATTTTCCCTCTTACAAAAAGCGGGGCATAGTAGACAAAAAGGTTGGTATTTTGCTGAACTATGCCTTTTATTATTTTTTGGCTGTACTAGATAATTAGCTCAAACTTCACTTAACCAATTGTTTTAAAATGGAAATTTAAGACTTTATATTACTGTTTTTAAAACGCCACTCACATTCCTTCAAATACAGTTCAAAACACTAACTTGCATAAATGACGTTTTGCTTGATTCCAAAAACTCTCAATTTCGTTTATATGGTTATGATTTTCAGCAAAATGCATACTATGATTGATTCAAAAATGGCTAAATTCACTCACATCAAGTACATCATAACTACGGTGAGTATCAGTGTAAGGCTATCAGACTTAACTTTCTCGTAGATTATTGACAATAACGTCGCTCTAATTGAGCATTAGGCAAAATAACACTATAAACCTTATCATTTCACCTGAGAAGTCCAAATAGCTCAATAAGTTTATTTTGTTTATGCTGACTTAGGCGATTTTTTCTCATGGGCTCATTCTAACCTAAATCGAGTTTTTAGTTATTATCTAGTATAGTCCCTAAAATAATATACTTTATCTCGCTGATTCTTCTTGTTCTAATTGCTTTCTTATTTTTTCCAAAGGAAAGAACAATTTATTGGGTTCATGAATAAAAGGTATAAATCCAAATGTCTGATAAAATGCTTTTGCATTTTGATCTTTTGCATCAACAATAAGTGCATAAGCGGCAATTTCTGAACGGATAATACGCTTCAATGCATTACCTAATAAAGCTTTTCCTAAGCCAGATCCTTTTACTTGATTATCAATCGCTAAACGTCCAAGTAAAACAGCAGGAACACTAGGATAACGGGGTAATTTTTTCTTTAAATAATTAGGTAGTTCTATCAGAGGTATACTAGTTGAGGCTAATGTGTAATACCCTAAAATAGTCTGGTTTTCATCAATTATCGTAAAGCAAGAAGCAATACACCTTTTTATATCTTGAGAAACCTGTTGTTGTAGATAATTATTTAATGGAGTAGAACCACAATCAAATTTATTACGATTCAATACCTTACTGAACGTCACAATTTTTAGTTTAGGCAACACTAATCCTCCAACAACTCTGAACTTAAGCGTAAAGCCTCTTTCATTTTCTGATTTGGTTCTGGTGGAGAAATTAACGCTTCTGCAAACTTTTGCTGATCAGTAATAGAAAGATGAATTAATTCATTTTTCTCTACGGTTTCTTTAGCCGCCAATAATGCGGCATTAATTACAAAATCACTTAAACTACGCCCTTCGAGGCTTGCTGCTCGTTTTAATAAACGCTGTACATCTTCGCTAATTCTTGCTTCAAATCTTGCTGTTGCTGCCATCATATGCTCCTATCTATTTTTCTAGAATATTGTACGGCGATTGTACGGCAATTTCAACTATTTATACCATTTAATATTATTTCTCCTTTATTTTAGCCATAAAAAAACACCTCAGCAGAACTGAGGTGTTTTTTAATGATTAACTAAATCGTGAGATTAGAAATAAACGCGGAAACCTACGCCAACTTTGTTATCTCTATCTTTATCACCAGCTTTGTGTTTCTTCAATTGAGTTGTGCCACCTTCTAAGTACGCTACTACTGATTTAGTAAACCAGTAATCTGTACCTAAGATAAATGTATTACGTTTTACATAATCATCTGCAGCAAGACTTGCTTTACCATTAATATATTCACCATAAATAGAAGCATTCTCTAAATAGCTATATTTAACACCAACTTCAAGTTCTCTAACTTTACCTGCATCTGTTACGCCATAAGTATCATTTGTGATGCTATATGAATCATCACTATGTTTCTTTTGTGAATAGTCAACACCAATAGCAAATGGACCTGATACTAGTTCAGCACCTACTAAGAATGCATTTTCTTTAACATATTCTGTTGTATAAGATTTTTTCAATTGAGAAAAACCAGCTTCTACGTTAAGTTTAGTATCTGCTGCTAATGCTACAGTATAGAATGCTGATACACCAAATCCTGAATCAAAATTATGAACAGCTTTATCTTTTTGACCAAAGAGGTAATCTAAACCAAAGCTAAAACCACCAAAATCTGCACTACGGAATTTAACAACTTTAGCACCATCAGTCGCAGTTTGATTAATACCACCTAAATCATAAGTATAATCTGATACACCTACATCATCTAAGTTAGTTAATTGGCGACCAAAAGTTAATGTACCTACACCATCTTTTGCGAAACCAGCATATAAACGTTTAACAGTGATATTTGTGTGTTCATCTGATGTATCAAAGTTGCTAAGGCGAGTTTCTAAATAGCCTAATGCACTATAGCCATCACCTAAATCATGACTTGCCTTAAAGTGAAAACGTGACCCGTCATTTTTAAGATCAACTCGTTCACCTTTATCTTTAGATAGAAGTAAACGAATAGAACCACCAATATCTACTTTAGTACCATCTTGGTTATAAACTTCTGCTGCATTTGCAGAAGTTGCTGCTAATGCTGCTACTGCTACTGCGACTAATGTTTTTTTCATAATTGACACCTCTGTGTTAAGTGATGTTATTTAACAGTAAGCCATTAAATAACTGGATTGTGCTGAATAATACAAATTACTCAGCGATTACTCATTTCGAGGTGAATAGTACAGACTTTCCAAATTCTGTCAATTTTTTACCAGTCTTACGGAACTTTTTAAAAAATCATTTAATTTCAATAGGTTGAGAAAAACTCCATTATTTACCTTTATTTGAATGATAATATCAAAAAAAGTAACGTTTGTTATTATATATTTTAACTATATGATTTATATAATTTTATTTTAATAAACCACTACTTTTATCGTAAAAACTAAAAGTTCAAAAAATTTTTGATCAATTTTAAATTTTGTGAACCATATCACAATAAAAAAATATCAAAGCCTGTTTTTTAACCAATTTATTACCTTAATCTCACTTTTTCATCACTTTCTGTATCGAGGTGAATTTGTGATCTAACTCACTTTTTTAAATTCACCAGCTCATTTTTTAGCAACATATTTCTAAATTAGAATTGTTCTTATCTTAATCAAAATGACTATTTATTCAGCTATTTTGAATGAACAATCATTCATTGAATTTTGCTTTATTTTTTATAAATACCAATTCCCATCTAAAGCTAAAACATCACAAAACAGATAGGATTTTTGTACTATGAATGAATTAAAATATCAAAACACTTCTATTGTCCAAGATGGTTTTAAGCTCAATAAATAATTATCTTTTAAAAACAAAAAACCACGCTATTGCTAGCGTGGTTAATTAATTAGAAACGTATTAATAAGTTAAGAAAAAACCACTTTACTACTTGGTTACTACACAGTTTTGCAGCAACACTTGATCTTCTGTCGCAGTTTTACCACGTTTTAACCAAGAGTTAATTTTGCTGTGTTGCCAATCTTGTGCCTGAATCACATCAACACTTAATAGATGAGCTTGATTACTAAATACGAGGGTGTTATTTTCGCTTAGCTTGCGATCTTGTTTTAATAACTGTTCTTTACCTTGCCAAGTCACTTTTGCTTGATCATTTTGATAAGCAACCACTAAAGTTTTCCCATTATCACAACGATAAGTTAAGCGACCTGTTGTAGCGGTTGATTGTGCGTTTTGCTCTGTAATAGATAACTTCACATTATAGAAATGTTGTTTATTCGGCTGTTTCCGCGCATCATTTCTTGTTTGATAAACTGTTAAGATATATTTCCCTGAATAAGGCAGTAACTGTTGGCTAGCGCTTAAATCCACTTGTTTAGATTTATTCGCATATGCTAATGCAAATTGAATTTGAGGATCTTTATCTAAAGTTTCTAATTGTTGCTATCTGTCCTTTTTTTGCATAGAAAGTATAGCGATCAACATCACTCCCTTTAATTGTACCGTTTAATTCAGCAGCAGTTTCTCCTTTTGGAAATTGTACTGAAAAATCATTTGATGCTGCCATTACATTGAATGCACCAGTTTGTAAGCAAGCTGCTAGAAATAGTATGGAAAGTATTTTTAATTTCATTCTTCTCTCTCCTCACTCCCTTTATATAGTAAAAAAGGATAGGGTTTTGAACCACTATCCTTTCTCACGAACTAAATTAAAATAATTTGGTTGATTAAAGTGCTGATTTTGCTTTTTCAACTAAAGCGGTAAATGCTACTTTATCAAACACTGCGATATCTGCAAGGATCTTACGATCGATTTCAACAGATGCTTTTTTCAAGCCTGCGATGAAACGGCTGTAAGATAAACCATTTTGACGAGCCGCTGCGTTAATACGTGCAATCCATAATTGACGGAATTGACGTTTACGTTGACGACGGTCACGATAAGCATATTGACCAGCTTTAATCACTGCTTGGAAAGCAACACGATATACACGAGAACGTGCACCATAATAACCTTTAGCTGCCTTAAGAACTTTCTTATGACGAGCTCTTGCAATTACACCACGTTTTACACGGGCCATAGGAATCTCCTTTGTCTATTTGTACTTAAAAAATAACGAAACGTTCGCAAAACCGTGGGTTATGCGTATGGTAAACAAGCTACGACTAAAACTTGGTCTGCTTTCGCAACCATTGATTTATGACGTAAATGACGTTTACGTTTAGTTGATTTCTTAGTCAAAATATGACGAAGATGAGATTGTTTACGTTTAAAACCGCCAGTTCCAGTTTTTTTGAAACGTTTAGCAGCACCACGTACTGTTTTAATTTTAGGCATGAGTTTAACTCCGCATTGTTTATTATTAATCACCAATAATTAGGCGAATAAAAAGTAACGATGAAGCCACCGTTACCATTATTACTTGAGTTGCACTAATTATTATTTCTTTTTCGGGGCAAGTACCATCACCATTTGGCGACCTTCAATCTTAGATGGTTCAGATTCAACAACTGCTAAATCTGCTAAATCTGTTTTAATCCGCTCTAACATTTCAGTTCCAATTTGTTGATGGGCTAATTCACGACCACGGAAACGTAGTGTGATTTTGGTTTTATCCCCGTCTTCTAAGAAGCGAATCAGGCTGCGTAGTTTTACCTGATAATCGCCTTCATCAGTTCCTGGACGGAACTTAATCTCTTTAACTTGAACAACTTTTTGTTTTTTCTTCTGCTCTTTTGCAGTTTTGCTCTTTTCATAGAGGAACTTACCGTAATTCATAATGCGGCACACTGGAGGCTCTGCATTAGGGCTTATTTCAACTAGATCGAGTTCGGCTTGTTCCGCCATTTCCAACGCTTGTTGGATAGATACGATACCCGCTTGTTCACCATCTTGGTTAATTAAGCGGACTTCTTTCACACGAATTTCATCATTAATACGATTCGGGCGATTAGTTGCTGGGGCTTTTTTTACGGTTTTAATAGTCTTATTCCTCTAATAATTTCACTTACTACTGTACTGCTTTTAATTAAGCAGAAAATCAAATGTTGTTCACCAATCCTTTTCTTTGGCAAAAAACGTGCAAATTCTATAAGATTTCTTATAGCGATGCAATAAGAACTCTTGTTTGTCCGCATTTTTCCTACTTCTGATTAGATTTAATACACTCGTTATTTATCACTCAGCAAAGATTTATCTCTCTTGTAATTGAGCTAGCCCAAAATGGCGGTAGGTATGAGAGGTGGCAATTCTGCCTCTTGGGGTGCGTTGTAAAAAGCCTTGCTGAATAAGATAAGGTTCTAAAACATCTTCGATTGTTTCTTTTTCTTCGCCAATCGCTGCGGCAAGATTATCTAAACCTACTGGTCCACCATCAAAGCGTTCAATAATCGCCATCAACAATTTACGATCCATAAAATCGAAGCCTTCTGAATCAATATCCAACATATTCAACGCCAGTTTAGCGATTTCTGCAGAGATAAAACCACCATTTTTGACATCTGCATAATCACGCACACGGCGTAATAGACGATTTACAATTCGTGGTGTACCGCGAGAACGGCGAGCAATTTCATGTGCTGCTTCATCTGCAATTTGTAAATTAAGGCAGTTTGCACTACGCATAACTATCGAGGTGAGATCGGGAATAGAATAAAATTCTAAACGTTGCACAATACCAAACCGATCGCGTAACGGTGAAGTGAGTGAACCAGCTCTTGTCGTTGCACCAACTAATGTAAAAGGAGGAAGATCTAATTTGATCGATCTTGCGGCTGGCCCTTCACCAATCATAATATCTAACTGGTAGTCTTCCATTGCTGGATACAACACTTCCTCTATTGCTGGAGATAAACGGTGGATTTCATCAATAAATAATACATCATGAGGTTCAAGGTTAGTCAGCATTGCTGCTAGGTCACCCGCTTTTTCTAAAACAGGGCCTGATGTTGTACGAATATTGACGCCCATTTCATTAGCAACAATATTTGCTAATGTCGTTTTCCCTAGCCCTGGTGGGCCAAAAATTAACAGATGATCCAATGCATCTTGACGCATTTTGGCGGCTTTAATAAAAATATCCATCTGCTCACGTACGTGTGGCTGGCCAACATAATCTTCTAGTAATTTTGGGCGAATAGCTCGGTCAATATACTCTTCTTCTGCTTTGGCTGTTGGGCTGATAATGCGATCTACTTCAATCATCTTTTATACCGTTTCTAATCACAATGCATTCTTTAATGCTTCACGAATTAATTGTTCACTATTTAGATCAGGTTGGGCAACGCATTTCACCATTTTTTCTGCATCAGCTGGTTTATAACCTAACGCAATCAAGGCAGAAATTGCATCATCCGCTGGAGAAGTTGCGGTTGCTAAACTTTGTTCCATTGTTGTGGTGCCCACTTTCTGTTCAATAAAGAAATCTTGATTACGGTACTGTTTAAATTTCCCTTTTAGTTCGACTAATAAACGTTCTGCTGTTTTCTTCCCTACCCCAGGAATTTTCACTAATTTAGAAAGCTCTTCATGTTCTATCGCATAAGAAAATTCATTCACTGACATTGCCGATAAAATCGCTAATGCTAATTTTGGGCCAACACCATTGGTTTTAATTAATTCACGGAATAAGGTACGATCCTGCTTTTGGTAAAATCCAAATAATAAATGTGCATCTTCTCTTACTACAAGATGTGTATAAAGCGTTGTTTCCATATTTACTTCTGGTAAATGATAGAAACTCGTCATTGGTAATAACAATTCATATCCCACCCCATTTACATCTAATAAAATTTCTGGTGGCGATTTTTCTAATAGAATGCCTCGTAAATGCCCAATCATACTCAACCTCACAAAAAAACTGCTGCATAGCATACAAGAAAACTGTATAAGCATCCAGTAGCTTTACTGGTTCTCTTTGCGCTATGACAATAATTGGTAAATTCTTACTGAAAAGGGTTTTACAGGCTTTTGCGGAATACCGATAATACACAATTAACGATAAAAGAATATGGATATACAAATGAAAAATATTGATGGTATTGGTGAGATAATTCTATTTTTTGTTTCAATTTTAGCCGCATTAGGTTGGTTCTTTTCTAAATATGCTTTAGTCGGTTTCCCTCCAGTGGGTTTTATTGGATTACGTTTCTTTTCTGCTGCACTTCTCTTTTTTCCCTTTGCGTATCCACAACTAAAACACTTAACTCGTTCTGAAATTATTCGTGCCTTTGCTACTGGATTATTTTTCGCTATCTTTATGGCAACTTGGATTATGGCAATTACCTTTAACAATAATCTTGGCTCGGGTGCATTTTTATTAAGTGTATCTATGTTGCTTGCGCCATTGATTTCTTGGCTTGTATTCCGCAATAAACCATTACGTACATTCTGGATTGCTTTACCGACCGCACTTTGTGGTGTTTATCTACTTGCTAATTCAAAAGGTGATTTCCATTTCTCAGTTGATAGCTCGCTATATTTACTCGCTTCATTATTTTCTGCGATCTATTTTGTATTACATAATCAATATTCTAAATCCATTCCGCCTTTACCATTAACCACATTACAGCTTTCTGTAGTTGGAATACTATGTCTTTCCTACTCTTTACTCACCGAACAATGGCAAAGTGATATTCCTTCTTCTGCGATTTGGTGGTTAGCGACTAGCGTATTAATTGGTACCAATTTCCGTTATATGTTACAAACGATCGGGCAGCATTATTGTCATATTGCAAATGCTTCCATTATTATGCTGTTAGAGCCAGTTTGGACGATTATTTTGAGTGTTATTCTGTTAGGTGAACAGCTTACTACAATTAAAATTATCGGCAGTATCTTGATTTTATCCGCTTTATTAATTTATCGAATTCAGAATTTAATTGGTTTATTCAAAGGTAAAAATCGACAATCTACTTGAGAAATTTAGCATTTCTTCGCAAAATAACGCCTTTTTCTAACCACCTAATCAAGAGGGGAAAATGAAAGAACGCATCTTTTTACACACAATAGATTCCCCAGTGGGGAAACTACAATTGCTTGCTCATCAACATCATTTAGTTGGAGTGCTATTTGAACGTGAAAACGAAGTCATTCAACCTCATTGGCTGTGTGGTCTTGATCACCCAGTTTTACAACAAACAGAACAAGCATTAACGCGCTATTTTTCTGGTGAACATCAAGCATTTACATCATTACCACTAAAATTATTAGGTACAGATTTTCAACAGGCAGTTTGGCATCAATTATTACAAATTCCTTTTGGGCAAACTGCAACTTATGCCGATATTGCTCAACGTATTGGAAAACCAAAAGCAGTACGTGCGGTTGGTGGTGCCGTAGGACGTAATCCGATTAGTATTATTGTGCCTTGTCACCGCATTTTAGGAAAACAGCAACAATTAACGGGGTTTGGCGGTGGCTTACCTGCAAAACGCTATTTACTCCAACATGAAAACATCACTTTCATTGATAAAGGGATAGAATTTGTCAATCCAAAACATTGGAATCGACTAGAAAAATAAGAGGATATTTATGTTAAGTTATCGCCACAGTTTCCATGCTGGCAACTATGCTGATGTGTTAAAACATATTGTGCAATTACTCATTCTGGAAGCATTACAGCAAAAAGAGAAAGGGTTCCTATATCTTGATACTCATGCTGGTGCTGGGTTGTACTCTTTACAAAGTTTTGAAGCAGAAAAAACAGCCGAATTTACTGAAGGTATTGGTTATTTATGGGAACGTGATGATTTACCTGAGATTGTCCGCCATTATCTCCAACAAGTTAAGCAGGTTAATCCAAAAGATAAACTCAACTTTTATCCAGGTTCTCCTTTATTAGCGGCTAACTTATTACGTCCTCAAGATCGTGCTATTCTCACTGAATTACACCCGAGTGATTACCCATTATTGCGTAAAAATATGCAAAAATTCAGCAATATCCAAGTCAAACGTGAAAATGGATTCCAACAATTAAAATCTACCTTGCCACCAAAAGAGCGGCGTGGGTTTGTATTAATTGATCCTCCTTATGAATTAAAAGAGGATTATCAACTGGTTGTTGATGCGATTGTTGAAGGCTATAAGCGTTTTGCCACAGGAACTTATGCGATTTGGTATCCTGTCGTGTTACGCCAACAAATTAAAAAGATGATCCATTCCTTTGAAGCCACACAAATTCGCAAAATTCTGCAAATTGAATTAGGCATTCGTCCAGATTCTACGCAGCGTGGTATGACGGCAAGTGGCATGATTGTGATTAATCCACCTTGGAAATTAGAAAGTCAAATGCGGGAAATTCTGCCTTATTTAAGTGAAGTATTAGCGCCGGCAGGTACTGGGCATTGGTCAGTAAATTGGGTTACACCTGAATAAATCACTCTTACCAATCAAACCGATTTACGCTAACAGTTAGCTTAATTAAAGAAAATTCGCCAAAATAAAGGCACTTAAAAAACGTATCAATACGGAGAAATGACAATGAAAGAATATGATTATATTGCGATTGGAGGCGGTAGTGGTGGTATCGCTTCAATCAACCGCGCAGCAAGCTATGGTCAAAAATGTGCCATTATTGAGGCAAAATATCTTGGTGGAACCTGTGTCAATGTAGGTTGTGTACCGAAAAAAGTAATGTGGTATGGTGCACAAATCGCAGAAGCGATTAATCTATATGCGCCTGACTATGGTTTTGATGTCACTGTTAACCGTTTTGATTTTGCTAAATTACGTGAAAGTCGTGAAGCTTATATTGATCGTATTCATCAATCTTATGAACGCGTATTAGGCAATAACAAAGTTGGTGTCATTCGTGGTTTTGCAAAATTCGTTGATGCGAATACCGTTGAAGTTAATGGCGAGCTGATTAAAGCAAAACATATTTTAATTGCAACTGGTGGTCGTCCAAGTCACCCAAATATTGAGGGTGCTGAATACGGTATTGATTCAGACGGTGTATTTGCCTTAACTGAATTACCAAAACGTGTTGCTGTGGTTGGTGCTGGTTATATTGCTGTTGAATTAGCGGGTGTATTACATAATCTTGGTGTAGAAACCCATCTTTTTGTTCGTAAACACGCTCCATTACGTAATTTTGATCCTTTAATTGTTGATACTTTAGTAGAAGTCATCAACAACGAAGGTCCAACTTTACACACTCAGGCAATTCCACAAAAAGTCGTTAAAAATGCTGATGGTAGTTTGACACTCTTCTTAGAAGATGGTCGTTCACAAACCGTCGATTGTCTTGTCTGGGCAATCGGGCGTGTACCAATGACCGATAAATTAAATCTTGAAGCAGCTGGTGTGAAAACTAATAGCAAAGGATTTATCGAAGTCGATAAATATCAAAATACTAATGTAAAAGGTATTTATGCTGTTGGTGATAATACAGGTGCTGTGGAACTTACGCCTGTTGCTGTTGCCGCTGGACGCCGTTTATCTGAACGTCTATTTAACAACAAACCAACTGAACATTTAGACTATAACTTAATTCCAACGGTTGTTTTCAGCCATCCACCAATTGGTACAGTCGGTTTAACTGAACCACAAGCAATCGAGCAATATGGTGCTGAACACGTGAAGGTATATAAATCTACCTTTACTTCTATGTACACTGCTGTCACCCAACATCGTCAACCATGTCGGATGAAATTAGTCTGTGTTGGTGATGATGAAAAAATTGTTGGCTTACATGGGATTGGTTTCGGCGTGGACGAAATGATTCAAGGTTTTGCGGTAGCAATTAAAATGGGTGCAACCAAAAAAGACTTTGATAATACAGTAGCGATCCACCCAACAGGCTCAGAAGAGTTTGTGACAATGCGTTAACATCTGACCGTGTTCTAAAAAACACTAATCTTGTCTAGCCTTTCTTCTAATAAGGTGGAAGAAAGGCTTATTTTTTATCTACTATATTGATAAAAAAACATCCTCTATACTTACTTGAATTAATTTAAATTTAGATAAATAAAATTACTTTATTGTTATATTATTCATTTCATTGTAATCTATCATTGAGTAATAATTCATTTCTCATAAGACATTCGTTTTATCAACTACTGATCACTACTAATAGTAATGCAGGGGGGGGGGGATCCTATGTTAAATCAAATATTTAAAGTTATTTATAACCATACTTTAGGTAAATTCATTGTTGTTTCAGAATTAGCCAAAAATAAAACTAAACTTAGTCAAACCAGCACCAATCAACCGCAAACTAAACCAGCCAATAAGTTATTTCAATTAAGTTTATTAACTTTCCTAATAGGGGGGGGGTAATTGAGTCGGCTATTGCAGTATCTGGCTTTAAATTTAATGAATCAGATGGAAAACTTTATTATTGCGACGATCTAAGTGATTTAAATAATTGTAGTGCAACAACTTTCTTATCATCCCCCAATGGTTCAACGCTAGTTACACCTTATTTTGGTGTAGATGGTAGAACCATTACCGATGCTGCCTACACGGCAGAAAACTACAACACAAACACGCATTACCCCAGAAATACCAAGGGATAATATACAAATCTAGTGATTTACCCCTTTTTTGTCAAGGTGGTAAAAATTATTTAAAATCAATCGGTTATTTTTAATAAAAAATAAAGAGGTAAATAAAATAATTAACTTGAAAATAATCTGGTAAGAGGTCGATATAACTTTTTATTAGAAAAGATGAAATAAAAATAATCTTATTTTATAATGTTACATAATTTTAACTATTTTAATAACTTAAAGAACTAATAGAGGAGGTTAATATGTTGCAAAAAAAACATATCATCACCACAATTTTATTATCTGCGATGATGGAAGTAAGCTTTGCAGAAGAGGTGGTAACTACACCAACAACAGAGCCTACGACCCAAACTTCTCAATTACAAGTTGATCAACAAGCCAATTTAGAAAAGTTACAACAAGCAACACAAGGAATTAAGCTCGTTTTTCCTGAAAAATTAGCTGAAATTTATGCAGCGCGTAATTTTTCTCCAATTTGGCAAGATGCTGAAGCGAAAAAATTATTTTTACGTGATTATGCGTTACTTGGATTAACTGATATTTCAAAAGATGTAAAACAACAATTAGCGCAATTAAACCAAGTTGATACAAATAGTTTAGCTGCTGATATTTTGATTACAGATAGCTGGCTGAATTATTTGAATTATGCTGAGAATGTTACTGCAAATGCACAAAATTGGTTGTATGACAGTTATCGTTATAGTGCAAAATTACCAAAAGATGAGATGATTCAATCTTGGTTATCTGCGGTTGATCAACAACAGTTACTGACATTTGTACAAAAATATAGTCCGCCAAATCAACGCTATGTTCATACAGTAGCAGCAATTTTAGCTGGTATGCAGCAACAAACATTGGATAATGCAACGTTAGCGAAATTAGCGATTAATGCACAGCGGTTACGCTTTATTCCTGATTTCCATACAGGTATTTTTGTGAATATTCCGACTTATCACCTTCATTATTATCGCAATGGTGAAGAAGTATTAGATTCACGAGTCATTGTTGGTAAACAAGCACGTAAAACACCAGTGATGACAAGTAAATTAAGTAATATTGTCGTGAATCCGCCTTGGAATGCACCAGTTCGCTTAATTAATGAAGATTTAATTCCAAAAGTGCGTAAAGATCCAAGTTATATCTATCGTAATGGTTATACGATTATTGATAGTAAAGGAAATACTATCGATCCATATACGATCGATTGGGATAATATGACAGCAAAACGCTTCCCGTATCGTTTACGTCAAGCACCGGGTGGCGATAGTGCATTAGGTAATTTTAAATTTAATATGCCAAGTTCAGATGCGATTTATTTACACGATACGCCAAATCATCGTTTATTTAACAATAAGAATCGAGCAATTAGTTCAGGCTGTGTACGGGTGAATAAATCAGATGAGTTAGCAACGCTATTATTAACAGAGTCTGGTTGGACATTAGACAAAAAAGCACAAGTGTTGAAGAGCCGTAAAACGACTTCTGTGCCAATTCGATCTGATAATCCAGTGTATTTATACTATGTTACAGCTTGGGCTGATGCCGAAGGTAAACTACATACTGTGGCAGATATCTATGGATATGACAAAAAATTGGTACTAGATGACACAAGTAAAACACTTCTACAACAATATTTGCTTTAATCTAGAGAAAAAATCAGTATAATCCTGAAGGCTATTGTTTATGCAATAGCCTTTCTGTTTGACCTCTGATAAATCACACTTACCAATAGGAACAAGGAAATGGGTAATATTGATCATTCTCGCCGTAAATGGCTATCGTTAGGCGGTATTATGTTAGGTAGTTCATTTGTCGCTAACTCTGCGTTTGCTGTACTATCTACCGCTGCACCAAAAGTCCTACATTTCAAAAATATTAATACAGGCGAAAAATTAAGTTCCCCAATTACTCCGGGTAAAGGCGTCGCTAGAACAGATTTACAGAAGTTAAATTATCTTATGCGTGATAGACGCACAAATTTAGTCCATAATATGGACCCTCGCTTATTTACTAAACTCTATCAAATCCAATCGCGCTTAGGATTACGTTCATGTGAAATTTCGGTAATTTGCGGTTATCGTGCGCCAGCAACAAATGCAGCAATGCATCGTCGTAGCAAAGGTGTAGCAAGTAATAGCTATCATATGCGCGGACAAGCCATTGATTTCCGTATTGCTAATGTTTCACTGGATAATGTACGTAAAGTTGCACAATCATTGAATAATGGTGGGGTTGGCTATTACCCAAGAAGCAATTTTGTGCATGTAGATACAGGTCCTAATCGTACTTGGCGTGGTAGTTGATCGACAAGACAAACATGATGAATGTACAAATAATCCCCGTTACGCCATTTCAACAAAATTGTTCAGTTGTTTGGGATGACGAAAAAAATGCCGCTATCATTGATCCGGGCGGTGATGCCGAACGAATTATTCAATTTATTAATGAAAATCAAATTACCCCAAAAGTAATTTTACTTACGCATGGTCATTTGGATCATGTTAGCGCTGCTGCGAAATTAAAACGTGAATTTAATATTGATATTCTTGGACCAGAAAAATCAGATGATTATTGGTTACAAGGATTACCACAACAAGCAGAACAATTTGGATTACCGTATTGTGCGCCTTTAACGCCAGATCGTTGGTTAAATGAAGGGGAAACTATTGAAGTGGGAGAACTCTGTTTTTCCATATTACATTTACCAGGGCATACGCCGGGCCATATTGGCTTTATTAATCAAGAAGAAAAAATTGCATTTACTGGTGATGTATTATTCCGTCGTAGTATTGGACGCACAGATTTTCCCGGTGGAGATTTTTCACAACTGATCAAAAGTATCAAAGAAAAACTCTGGCCACTAGCTGATGATACGCAAATTGTTGCTGGTCATGGATTATTAACCACAATTGCAGATGAAAAAAGACAAAATCCTTTTTTAAATGTACAAAATATCGACTAGATAAATGAACTCTTTTTACAGATAAACCTCTAATAGCTGCTCCGTTATTGGAGGTTTTATTTTTCCAAACAGAATATCAGGAAGATGAGGATTAAAATTATTATGTTGCGGGTTTTCTCTCTATATCCAGTACTCTATTTTTTCGTTCTGAATTTAATTATTTTATCAGTGAGTCGCCTTGGTTTAGCCTTTTGGCAGAAAGAACGGGTTGATGCTGTAGATGGTTGGTTTCCACTCTTGGTACAAGGTGTACGTATGGATGTGGTTTCGCTATGTTGGCTATTTGGCCTATTTGCTTTGCTTTCAGCACTCTTTTTAGATAAAACTCAATTTGGTTCTGTGTTTAGAGTGGTATTGCGGGTGGTATTAACGGCAGGATCTGTGTTTATCCTATTTATGGAATTAGCCACACCAGAATTTATTAGTACCTATGATTTCCGTCCAAATCGTCTTTTTATTGAATATTTAGTTAATCCACGTGAAGTCTTTACTATGTTAGCTAAGGGCCATTTAGTGACGATGATTATTTCAATTATTGTGACAGTATTGGCAACGTGGGGATATTGGAAGTTATCGGGTTATGTGGTACGTGATGCGAATGCGGGAAGCTGGCTATATCGTCCTGTAATTGCCGTTGTGGTTGCTGGATTAGTGTTTATGGGCGCGAGATCAACCTTTGATCATCGTGGAATTAATCCATCAATGGTTGCATTTTCGTCGGATCCACTGATTAATTCATTGGTATTGAATTCGGGCTATTCGGTGATGTTCGCAATGCGACAAATGCGCCATGAAGAAGAATCTTCAGAAATTTATGGGCGCTTAGAACCAGAAGATATGTTAGCGACGCTCAAAGGTTTGCATCCACGCCCAGAGAGTGATTATATTGCTGGCGATATTCCATTATTAAGCAAAAATGAAGCAACCTATCGTGGTAAACCTAAAAATCTCGTTATTCTATTAGAGGAGAGTTTAGGAGCACAATTTATTGGTTCGTTAGGGGGATTACCGCTATCACCAAATCTTGATCAATTAAGTAAAGAGGGTTGGTGGTTTGAAAATCTGTATGCAACAGGAACACGCTCGGTACGTGGCATAGAGGCAGTAGTTACTGGCTTTACGCCTACACCAGCACGTGCTGTAGTGAAATTAACCAATAGTCAAAATAATTTCTTCACCATTGCAGAGTTATTAGCTCGCAGAGGCTATCACACTTCATTTATCTATGGTGGGGAAAAACATTTCGATAATATGGCAAACTTTTTCTATGGTAATGGATTTAAATACATTATTGATGAAAAAGATTATCCAAATCCAAGTTTTAAAGGAACTTGGGGGGTATCTGATGAGGATTTATTTGCTAGAGCGGATCAAGAGTTTCGCAAGTTACACCAAGAAGGGAAACCGTTCTTTAGTTTAGTCTTTAGTTCAAGCAATCACGATCCGTTTGAATTTCCAGATAATAAAATTGAGCTATATGAACAACCAAAAGCGACCAGAAATAATGCAGCAAAATACGCTGATTTTGCGATTGGTGAGTTTTTCAAACGAGCGAAACAATCTGATTATTGGAAAGATACTATTTTCTTAGTGATTGCTGACCATGATTCACGAGTGGCCGGGGCTTCTTTAGTGCCAATTACCCATTTCCATATTCCAGCATTAATTATTGGTGATGGAATTGCGCCTAAACAAGATAATCGTCTCGTTAGCCAAATTGATATGCCACCGACACTACTTTCATTAATTGGTATTGATGCTGAATATCCAATGTTAGGTTTTGATTTAACCAAATATAGTCCGAATCGAGCATTAATGCAGTTTGATAAATCAATGGCATTGATGAATCAACAGCATTAGGTTGTAATTTTACAACCAGATAAGCAGCCAGAAGGGTTTAACTACGATCAAGCACAGAAAGTATTACACCCAGCAGAAGTGCCAGCTGAGATGAAAAAACAAGCGTTAACTTATGCCTTATGGGGAAGTTATTTGTATAAAAATCGGTTGTATCATTTACCGGCGGAGAATAAATAATTATTTTAATTGTAATATCATTTAGGTTTCGCCCTAAAAGGCGACCTCCTTTTCTTTGATTTGCAAAGAAAAGGAGGCAAAAGAAAGCAAACCCTCGCACACTTGCTAATCCTCATTCCAATAAGATTTTTCGGGCGGCAAAAAACAGAGATTTTTCTCACTACGTTCGAAAAATGATCACTTTTTTTGCCTAAAAATCTTATTTTCATTCGGGCAAGTGTGAGAGGGAACCTATTAAACACTTATTAAGATTTGTGACTAAATTTAAATTTATGTAGTGGGACACCACAGTGTTTCTTTTGCTTCGTTTTCTTTATACGAGTAAAGACAAAAAGCGATGGCTTTTTGAACGTTGCTTGCAACGGCTCGTTAGAGTGAGCAAGCTTACTTGCGAATAAAATGAAGTCGCCCTTTAGGGCGAAACCTAAATGCTTATTAGAGTAAAAATATCTGAAAAATATGAAATGGGTTTTGTCATCAAATAGAAGTTATCGATTTATAGATGAAGAAAATTAAGAGTTTTATAAGGTAACACCCTCTAATATAATCCCTATTAAAAAAACAAACATTTTCTATTACAATAAGCACCTTTTTTCATTTCAAGTTAAACAATCCATGGCTAAAGATATGATTTTCTCCGCCCCTATCGAAAAATTAGGCGATTTTACCTTTGATGAACATGTTGCAGAAGTGTTTCCTGATATGATTCAACGTTCTATACCGGGATACTCAAATATCATTACTGCAATCGGAATGTTAGCGGAGCGTTTTGTGCAACCACAAACGAATGTCTATGATTTAGGGTGTTCACGTGGTGCAGCGACACTTTCGATTCGTCGTAATGTGCATTGTGACGGGGTAAAAATTTACGGTATTGATAATTCTGAACCTATGGTACAACGTTGTCGCCAACATTTAGCGGCTTACCATAGTGACGTTCCAGTTGAAATTTTATGTGATGATATTCGCCAGATTGACATTAATAATGCCTCAATGGTGGTGTTAAATTTTACACTACAATTTATTCCACCAGCAGATCGAGAAGCCCTATTAAACAAAATTTACCAAGGGCTAACTAAAGGGGGAATTTTAGTGTTATCAGAAAAATATCGTTTTGAAGACGATGTGATTAATGATCTGCAAATTGATTTACACCATACGTTTAAACGAGCTAATGGATACAGTGAATTAGAAGTCAGTCAAAAACGGACGGCATTAGAAAATGTGATGAAAACAGATAGCATTGCTAGTCAAAAAGCATTGTTAGAAAAGATCGGATTTCAACACGTTGCGATGTGGTTCCAATGCTTTAATTTTGGTTCAATGTTAGCGATTAAAGCCTAATAACCAAAATTACGCTATCCAGATTGAAATTTTTCATAGATTTCTGCGGGAAATGAATGAATCCAATTCAAACTAGAAGCGATTTTCGCTATAATCGCCAAGTTAATTTTTAGCTTAATTTAAAAACAAGGATTTATTATTATGATGCGTTCACATTATTGCGGTGCATTAAACCGCAGTCATATTGGTCAAGAGGTTACTCTTAGTGGTTGGGTTCACCGTCGTCGTGATTTAGGCGGGTTAATTTTTATCGATATGCGTGATCGTGAAGGGATTGTCCAAGTATTTATTGATCCACAAAATAAACAAGCATTTGAAAAAGCAGCAAATTTACGTAGTGAATACTGTATCCAAATTAAAGGTCAAGTTATTGCGCGCCCAGATAACCAAATCAATAAAAATATGGCGACTGGTGAAGTAGAAGTTTCTGCAACCGACGTTTTAATTTATAACGCATCAGATGTACTTCCATTAGATTTCAACCAAAACAATACTGAAGAACAACGTTTAAAATATCGTTATTTAGATTTACGCCGTCCAGAAATGGCACAACGTTTAAAAACACGTGCAAAAATTACCAGTTATGTACGCCGTTTTATGGATAGTCACGGTTTTCTTGATATTGAAACACCAATGCTTACAAAAGCAACGCCAGAAGGTGCACGTGACTATTTAGTACCAAGCCGTGTGCATAAAGGAAAATTCTATGCTTTGCCACAATCCCCACAACTGTTTAAACAATTATTAATGATGGCGGGATTTGATCGCTATTATCAAATTGTGAAATGTTTCCGTGATGAGGATTTACGTGCGGATCGTCAGCCAGAATTCACCCAAATCGATGTGGAAACTTCATTTCTTACCGCACCAGAAGTGCGTGAAATTATGGAAGAGATGGTTCATGGATTATGGTTAGAAATTTTAGGCGTAGATTTAGGTAAGTTCCCTGTCATGACCTTTGCAGAAGCAATGCGTCGTTTTGGTTCAGATAAACCAGATTTACGTAATCCATTAGAAATGGTGGATGTGGCAGATTTATTAAAAGACGTCGATTTTAAAGTGTTTAGTGGTCCAGCAAATGATCCAAAAGGACGTATTGCCGCAATTCGTGTACCAAATGGCGTAAGCATTACCCGTAAACAAATTGATGAATATACACAATTCGTTAGCATTTATGGTGCGAAAGGCTTAGCTTGGATGAAGATTAACGATCTTGCTGTGGGTATGGACGGAGTACAAAGTCCAATTGCAAAATTCTTATCGGAAGATGTATTAAAAGCAGTATTAGAACGTGTTCAAGCTCAAACAGGTGATATTATTTTCTTCGGTGCTGATAGCTATAAAGTAGTGACTGATGCAATGGGTGCGTTACGTTTGAAATTAGGACGTGATTGTGGCTTAACTAAACTTGATCAATGGGCGCCATTATGGGTAATTGATTTCCCAATGTTTGAAGATGATGGTGAAGGTGGTTTAGCTGCAATGCACCATCCGTTTACTTCCCCTGCACACGTATCACCAGAAGAGTTAGAAAAATCACCAGTTGATGCAGTAGCTAACGCTTATGATATGGTGATTAATGGTTATGAAGTGGGCGGTGGTTCAGTGCGTATTTTCGATCCGAAAATGCAGCAAACCGTATTCCGTATTCTTGGTATTAATGAACAAGAGCAATATGAAAAATTTGGTTTCTTGTTAGATGCCCTAAAATTTGGAACTCCACCACACGCAGGGTTAGCATTTGGTTTAGACCGTTTAACTATGTTACTCACTGGAACAGAAAATATTCGTGATGTGATTGCATTCCCTAAAACAACAGCAGCAGCTTGCTTAATGACTGAAGCGCCAAGTTTTGCTAATGCACAAGCCTTACAAGAGTTAGCTATTCAAGTGGTAAAAGGAAAAGAGTAGTAAAGAGGCAAAAATGAAACTATATAAATGGGGCGTACTTTGTTTAAGTGGGTTAGCCCTATTTGCCTGCAAAGAAGAAAAGGTCGCTGAAAAAGTAACTCCACCACAAAATGAAGCCAAAGATCAGCTACCTTTAGTCAGTGCAAAAACAGTGACTTTTTTACGAGAGGAAAAATGTTTTGCAGAGGATCGTTGTTATCAGCTTGATTTACAAAGTTTAGCGACGAATGTTGATTGGATTAATCAATATTTTGATGATGCTGCGCGTAAATTACTACAAGTTAATGATCCTAATCTTTCAGAAGCAGAGAGTGCAAAAAAACAAGCCGAATGGGATAAATTACCGCTAGATCAACTCAAAAAAGCGTATATTGATGATGTAGCGTCATTATTCAAAGATGCAGAGTATGCACCTTTTGGATATTCGCTTGAATATCAACCTCGCTTTATGGCACAAAACCAACAATTAGCGATGTTTAGTGATTATTTCTTCCATTATGCAGGTGGTGCACATGGTATTTATGCTACACACTTTATTAACTTTGATTTAAAAGCGAAAAAAGTATTAAGCATTGATGATGTGCTATTACCAAATCAAAGAAAAGCATTTAATAATTTATTGCAAGAAGCTTATCTGGATTATGTGGCTTCAGTAGAAAATGAACCTGATCATGATAAAGCAGAGCAATTATTGCAAGAACGTGCTGATATGGGGTGGACAGCAGAGCCAACAGATAACTTTACCTTTACCTATAATGGAATGTTGTTAAGTTACCCACCTTATGAACTCGGTGCTTATGCAGAAGGTGAAATCCAGCTATTAATTCCGTATGAACGTTTAATAGATGTGGTAAAACCTGAATATTTATTTAATACAACAAAAACGATTATTTCTGAGTAAATGATGAAATATAAACACCCTGAATCGGTTCTGGTCGTTGTGTATTGTACCAATACAAAACGGGTATTAATGCTGCAACGTAAAGACGATCAGGATTTTTGGCAATCTGTTTCGGGCAGTTTAGAAGTAGGCGAAACACCAGCGCAAGCGGCAAAACGGGAAGTGTTTGAGGAATTACAATTAGATATTTCTACCTTACCAAGTATGCTTAAAGATTGTCACTATGAAGTTGATTTTGAAATCTTTGCCCAATTTCGTGCACGTTATGCACCGAATGTAACGCATTGTCACGAATATTGGTTTACCTTACCGTTAGCAGAGGAGTGTGCTGTCAGTTTAACAGAACATTCTGCCTATCGTTGGGTTGAAGCAGAAACTGCAATGAAGATGACAAAATCATGGAATAACGCGCAAGCGATAGAAAAATTTGTAATACATCAACCTATTGAAAATTAAAGAGGATTTTTCATGGCTGGTCACAGTAAATGGGCTAATATTAAACACCGCAAAGCGGCGCAAGACGCACAACGTGGGAAAATTTTTACTAAATTAATTCGTGAGTTAGTTACCGCAGCGAAAATGGGCGGACCAGATGTTGGTTCAAACCCTCGCTTACGTACAGCGGTTGATAAAGCATTATCAAATAATATGACTCGTGACACAATCAATCGTGCTATTCAACGTGGTGCTGGTGGTGGTGATGATACCAATATGGAATCTATCGTTTACGAAGGTTATGGCCCAGGTGGTACAGCAATTATTGTTGAATGTTTAACGGATAACCGTAAACGTACTGTATCGGAAGTTCGCCATGCTTTTACTAAATGTGGTGGAAATTTAGGTACTGACGGTTCAGTGGCTTACTTATTTACACGTAAAGGCTTAATCTTAGTAAATCAAGCTGATGAAGATGCATTAATGGAAGCGGCTATTGAAGCAGGAGCAGATGATGTACAGCCACAAGATGATGGTAGTTTTGAGATCTATACCGCTTGGGAAGATCTTAGCTCAGTACGTGATGCATTAACTGAAGCCGGCTTTAAAATTGATGAAGCTGAAGTAAGTATGATCCCATCAACTACGGCGGAATTAGATGCGGATACAGCACCAAAACTAATGCGTTTAGTTGATATGTTAGAAGATTGCGATGATGTGCAAAACGTATATCACAATGGTGATATGAGTGATGAAGTAGCAGCATTATTGTAAGAATGATGAGTTAAAAAAGGGGGCTTAGCCCCCTTTTTACTAGTAAAGTGAAATCCTATTCATAAATCTTGATAAATGGTTCATTTGGGTTCCCTCTTACACTTGCCCGAATGGAAATAAGATTTTCAGGCAAAAAAAGTGATCATTTTTCGAACGTAGTGAGAAAAATCTCTGTTTTTTGCCGCCCGGAAAATCTTATTGGAATGAGGATTAGCAAGTGTGCGAGGGCGTACTTTCTTTTGCTTCGTTTTCTTTGTACGAGCAATGACAAAAAGCGACCGCTTTTTGAACGTTGCTTGCAACGGCCCGTTAGGGTGAGCAAGCTTGCTTGCGAATAAAATGAAGTCGCCCTTTAGGGCGAAACCTAAATTTATAATTTAGTGAAAGAATTAGTAGCCAAATATTGTGGACTAAATAGGGCCTATTCTTCCCAGAAAGATAGGCAAAACCCTAATATTTTTAACATTCAATATGATTATTCTCGGCATTGACCCCGGATCACGCCTAACTGGTTATGGCGTTATCCGCCAACAAGGTAAACAACTCACCTATCTCGGCAGTGGTGTAATTCGTACTGAAGTTGATGATCTTCCAACACGATTACAACGAATTTACGCTGGTGTAACGGAGATTATTACTCAATTTCAGCCAGATGTTTTTTCGATTGAACAAGTCTTTATGGCGAAAAATGCTGATTCCGCGCTAAAGCTAGGGCAGGCAAGAGGAGCAGCAATTGTTGCCGCAACCAATCATCAATTACCGGTTTTTGAATATGCGGCAAGATTAGTGAAACAAACTGTGGTAGGAATTGGTTCCGCTGATAAAAAGCAAGTGCAGCATATGGTGACAAAAATTTTAACATTATCTGCTTCACCACAAGCTGACGCCGCAGATGCGTTAGCGATTGCAATTACTCACGCTCACTCTTATCAATATTCACTACAAGTTGCTCAAGTAGGACAATCCAAATTAACGGGAAATGCGGCTTTGTTACGTGCAAGGTATAGTCGGGGACGCTTTCGCTTAAAGGTAGAAGAATAATTTTTGTGTACAGATATTAAGTAGTTTGCTCTTGAAGTTTATTTTTAGATATTTTTTCTTTCAGTATCATTTAGGTTTCGCCCTAAAAGGCGACCTCCTTTTCTTTGATTTGCAAAGAAAAGGAGGCAAAAGAAAGCAAACCCTCGCACACTTGCTAATCCTCATTCCAATCAGATTTTCCGGGCGGCAAAAAACAGAGATTTTTCTCACTGCGTTCGAAAAATGATCACTTTTTTTGCCTGAAAATCTGATTTCCATTCGGGCAAGTGTGAGAGGGAACCCATTAAACATTTATCAAGATTTGTGATTAAATTTAAAAAATTTTTAGTTATTTAACTGGGTATTCATAGACCAGCACAAATACTATTAAAACATCGTTGTATCTTGGAATAACCCCACTTTCAAATCGGTTGCGGTATAAATAATACGACCATCTACCTCAACTTCACCATCGGCTAATCCCATAATTAATTTACGATTAATCACACGTTTTAAATGAATACGATAAATAACTTTCTTTGAAGTTGGCAAAATTTGCCCTGTAAATTTCACCTCACCAACTCCTAAAGCGCGGCCTTTACCTTCACCACCAATCCAGCCTAAGAAAAAGCCAACTAATTGCCACATTGCATCTAACCCTAAGCAACCCGGCATCACAGGATCGCCAATAAAGTGACAACCAAAGAAAGGCAAATCAGGGCGAATGTCTAATTCTGCTTCAATATAACCTTTACCATAACGCCCTTTCGTTTCATCCATTTCAACAATACGATCCATCATTAACATTGAGGGTGCAGGTAGTTGAGGGCCTTTCTCACCAAATAATTCACCGCGTCCAGAAGCTAATAAATCTTCATAGCTAAATGATTTTTGAGCGGTGAATGTTCTTTTTTGTGAACTACTGTTCGGCATACTGATCTCCTCCAAGCGAGCGTTAAAAATCCTTTCCAAAAGGAAACATAAGATGTTGGCTATTCTAGCAAGGAAAAATGCTTTTTGAAATAGCTTACACTTGTTCGCTGAATGGTCGGAGCAGTTTTTTTATTTTTTATGCGAATTTAACCAAGGAAACCAACGATTAAGTAAAGGTTTTGCCTCAGCTTTCTGTTCAATATTTTGCATAATTAATTGGTTTAGTGGGCGATTAGCCTCGTGATATTCAGTATCAGGCATTTCTACTAAATCACGTTGCAATAAAATTTGTAACGCTTGTGTCGCATCTTCAACGATCCATAAATGGAATGTTCCTGCTTTTACTGCTTCAATAACGGCTTGATTTAAGCTTAATTGTGCACAAACCACAGTAGGAATAATCACTCCTTGCTTTCCAGTTAAACCACGTTGTTGGCAAATTGCAAAAAAGCCTTCAATCTTTTCATTTACACCACCCACAGCGTGTACCAAACCGAACTGGTCAATCGCACCAGTAATTGCAATATTTTGCGGTAACGGCAATTCCGCTAAAGCACTGACTAATACACAAAGCATAGCTAACGAAGCACTATCGCCATCAATTTCAGTGTACGACTGTTCAAAAACTAGTGATGCAGAGAAAGGTAATTGGCTAGGTAATTGCAAAATATTGCTTAAACAAGATTGTGCAATCATCATCCCTTTACTGTGAATATTGCCGGCTAATTCATTTTTACGATCAACATCGACAATTTCTCCTTCGCCAATTTGTACTAAACAACTGATTCGTGAGGGTTCACCAAAGGCATAGGGTACGCCCGGATATTCAATCACCGACAAACCGTTAATTTGTCCAATCTCTTCACCATCCGTAGCGATATAGATCTGTTCAGCCAAGACGCTTTGATAACTACGTTGCTGCAATAAATCTTGCTGATAACATTGTTGGCGATAACAATCTTCGATCATCGCTGCGGTAATTAACTTAGATTCGGGTTGGGTAATCATTGCACCTTGTAAAATGCGTAAAATCTGTGAAGGCGAATTACTAATTAACTGGCGATCTTCACTATCACGCACAAGCCACTGATACAAGCGATTAATGCCAGATAAATCAATATCACGTTGCAGTTCGGACTTTGCTAAATGTTGAATATAACCGGCCCATTGTGCTTGTTGCTGTTCAGAGGCAACCTCACTATAAGCGGCTAATTCTGCATAATCCGCTAATTGGTATAAGTCAGGTTGAATTGCTTCTAATTCGGCAATATTTTCCCGACTGCCAACTAAGATAAGTTTTAATTTCAATGGCATACTTGGAATAACACATGGTTGGCGTTGCAGAATATTATCTAAATGCCAATGAAATTGTTGTTGTTGCAATAAACTTAATAAACGTAACCAAACGTCAAATTGTGCTAACAGTTGTGCGATAGAAACGATTAAGATCCCGCCATTTAATTGATGAACTAATCCCGGTACAAGATGCAGTTTATCGCTATTAGTTAGCTGTAATACTTGCCCAAATAAATGTTGAGGATCAAGGTAATCTGCACTTTTTACCCAATCACGTTGAATAAAATTATCTTGTACAGACGTAGCTGTCCGCATTTCCATAATAGGAAATTCATTATTATGCTGCTGAAATTGATAATGCACCCCATTAATTGCCAACGGTTGATCTGCAAAATAATGCTGTAATAAATAACGTTCTAAACGCTGTAAATCACTAAATTGTTCTTCACCTTTTAATACTAATAAATGCCTATCTTGTGCTAACCAATGTTTAATCGCTGCGGTAGCACGTGGCTGTAAATCCCAAAAATCAATGGTGTGATTAATCTGTTCAGCTTGAATCGCAAAGGTGGGGGCAAGTGACTGCCAATCTAATTTTAATAAATCCATAGTTATTCTCTTTTCTTTTTTAACCTGCGAATTATACACAAAACTACTGTAAAAGGTGGATTTCTATTGCTTTAGGCAAGAGGAAAAAAAGCGTATAAAAGAGAAACGTAAATTTTTAATTACCTATATCGAGTTAGGTCTGTAACCTATTGAAATAATAGGAAGTAAGGAATAAGATTTACGCTGGCATTTAACAAAAAATCTGCTAGAATTGCGCAATTTTTAAGTAGTCAATAAACGTTATTTTGATAATCTGTAATTACGAATAGCAATCTTTACTTAAAGAATATTTTTAACATAGTGAAGGAGTTTCATATGAATAAAATTTATCGTGTTGTGTGGAATGCCACGTTAGGGTTGTGGCAATGCGTGTCGGAATTAGCAACCGCAAAAGGAAAAAGCAAATCTCAAGCTAAAAACGTTGTGGGGGGGGGGTATTAATCGCTCTTATTGGTTTGCATTAGCGCCGTTGGCGGCGTGTTTGGTATTGGCGTCGGGGCAGGCAGTAGCAGACACGAATGTAACGATTGACACTACTACAACACTGACGCCTGTGACAGGCACTAATATAGTAAGAATTGGTGATCCTTGTTCTTCATGTAATGTTCCATATAAAGGTAAGACGAATGTTACTATTACTTCAAATGGGTATGTGACTATTAACAATTATGGTTTCCAGATTACTGCTTATGGCCCCACAAATAACTACGCTGAAAATACATCTATCACTTCTTCTCCTGAAGATCCAGAAGTGTTGGCTATAGCAGGTTCGTCAGTTGTTGTTGATGGCGGTAAACTGAATCAAACAGGATCGACTAAATGGTTAGAGGTTGGACGCACCAATGAAGGGCATTTAACCGTGCAAAATGGCGGTACTGTTAATACGCAAGGTGCTGTCGGTATTGGAGCGTGGCCAAGTTAAGACTGCAAGTATTTCTACCGCAGGTGATCTAACTTACGGCGAAGTGAATATTGATGGCGGTATATTAGAGCTTACAAAAACAGGAACTATTTTCGCGAATTTCAATACCTTAACAGGTACTAAACCGGAATATTATCAATATTGGTGCCGGCGGTGCCACCTTAATTACTTCTGCTAGCGGTAATTACACACAATCCAGTACAGCAGCGATTAGCGGTACAGGTGGGTTGACCAAAGCAGGTGCCGCTGGTAGTAATTTAATCTTTGCCGCCGATAATACTTATACCGGCGATACCACAATTAATGCAGGTAGTTTACAACTCGGTAACGGCGGTGTAACTGGTGATGTTGCTGGCAATATCGTTTTTGGTGCGGAAACTACTTCTTTAACATTAAACCATGGTGCTAATGACTATACTTTAGATAGTCAATTAACCGGTGCCGGTAGTTTAACGCAGCTTGCTGCTAATACAGGCACAACATCTATTACTAGCGATAATGATGGTTCTTATACCGGAGCAATCTCTATTCAAGCTGGTACGCTACAAGCAGGTAATGGTGGCACAACCGGTACTTTTGGTACTGGTGATATTAGTGTCGCCAGTGGGGCTACTGTAGGTATCAACCGTTCTGATAATTATGAAGTTCAAAATGTGATTAACGGTGCTGATGGTGGTATTTTAAGAAAACAAGGCGACGGTACTGCAACATTTGCTAAGGCTGTTACTGTTAGCAAAACCTTAATTGATGACGGTACGTTAGTGGCAGGCACTAATTACAATGGCGGTGACGTTACTGTAGGTA
>NZ_JAQIBB010000037.1:0-2396 GCF_027920745.1 Gallibacterium faecale
GTGCATCTGATTTAGATGCACTTTTTAGATTTAATTAACTTCAGTTACTTAGCAATTACCAAGTGTAACCTACGCTGAATGAACCGCCAGTATCACCACTGCTGGTTGTCATACCAGAGAGACGGATTCCCACTTTACCGTTATCAGAAAGTTTAGAGAAGCCTAATGCTACAGCGCTTTCACCCTTGAAGGTTGCAGTACCCACTGAAACAGTTGTACGTCCCGGTTGAGTAGTTTGTTGTAACCCTGCTGTCGCCATCGCACCTGCGATACCGCCTCTAGACTCTTTGGTCAAGTTATTAACACGTTTATTCACGTTGTTAATCGCTTTGTTAGTTGCATTAGCTAACCGAACATTTACTGCGTCAGTTGGTAATTGACCGTCTGCAACACCAGTAATTACAGTGCCTTTACTGTTACCACTACCATTAACATTTAAGACATTAGCGCCATCACGGATGCTAGGATCTTGCGCAGTGTCTTGGTTATTAATAGTAACGCCACCAACTTGGATGCTATCTAACTTGATGTTTTTACTCATACTAACGGTATAAGTCTTAGCCTGAGTTGCACTATCAATGTCTTCATCAACAGTAATATTATCGCCAGCTTTCACTGTTACATTACTTGCTTTCGCTTTAGCAATGTCATACACCTTAGTAATCGCATCATTCACTGTATCTTTACCAGTACCGCCGATACCATCAGTACCATCTTTACCGGTCACTTTACCATTTTCGTCGATACTCTTAATACCTAAGATATTGGCAATTTGGCCACCGTTAACGGCTTGTTTACTATTTTCAGCAACTTTACCGTTACCAACATTATCAATAGTAAGTCCTTTCGCTTTAGCTTCTGGGGTCATATTACTATCTTCTGGTGTTACAACCTTCATACCAGCAATCTTAGTATTGGTCTTAGATTGATCAATTTCACCGGTATTCGTAACAACAAAGAATTTATCACCAACTTTAGCTAAAGTTTCCCCATCACTATTAATATAGCTCATTGGGATACCGTTAACGTTGATGGTATAGCTAAAGACACCATTACCTTCATCCTGAACTTTAGATACTGTTGTATTAACACCATCCTTCACTTTTACAGTCTCTGTTGGTTTCACTTGTTGTGAAGATACACCACTAGTTTTTGCTCCTTCAGTAGCAATATTGAAACCTTGATTAACTGTATTAGTTAAATTGGTTACTTTTGTATCCACATAGTCTTTATTCGCCGCATCAGTTCCCGCTGTTGGTGACCAATGTTAGTGATACGAGCACCGTCTACATCAACTGTCTTATTACCCAAAGTAATGGTTGTCTTGTTGCCATCAGTACCTGCAGGACCAGTGATCGAAGTAATACCAGTTAACTTATCGTTCAACTTAACATTGACTACACCATTGGCTTCAATATAAGCCGCTGTCGGTGTAGTACCAGCTGTTGCACTGTGGAAGCTTAAACGAGCTTCTGTCTCATTCGCTACATTTTTACCACTACCGATAGAGGTAATATTCTTCAATACACTATTTAAAGCGTAAGTAACATCACCTGTATCTGCTTTTGTACTTGGAGTAAGGTTATCATCTCCATTAAAGGTCAAACCGGTACTTAATGCAACTGAACGAGCTGGCGTTTCGCCTTTCGCTTTATAACTAAGTTTACCGTTACCCACCTGATCAGTGACGTAGGTTTTGAGCACTTCAGCAGTCACTAAACCGCCACCTGTACCATCAGTAGGTAAAGTACCTTTCACATCATCTGCACTTGCCACTTGTTTGATCGCAATGTTGACCTTGCCATCTTTAATTGCTGTAGCAATGTTTGCACCTTTGAAGGTTGTATCAGTACTGTCATCAACAGTCGTGAACGATAAAGTTTGTCCGAATGTTTTAGTGACTGTCTTACCACTTGAAGGACCTTCTGCTTCAAACGTGATTAAGCCACCACCTACTTTATTATTTAATGCCGCAATCGCATCATTCACATTGTTCTTACCAGTACCACCAATATCGGTTGGTGCAGTGACTGTGCCATTTCCATTTTGGGCAGTACCACCTAAAGCCGTTTTGATTGACTCTAACGCTGCATTAAGTTGGTTACCATTGATAGCATCTCCGCTAGTGGTATCAATAGTACCGTTAGCCACATTAGTCACTTTGGCTTTGTTCATGCTAATGGCTGGTGCTGTCATACTACCTGCTTTCTTAGTAAAGCTAATGCGTGCTTCATCTGCTGAGAATGTAGCACCTGTCTTAGCACCGCTACCAATTGAGGTGATATTTGACAACTCATTTGCCAATTTCACTTCAAGGGTTGATTTATTATCCCCTTCGCTAGCTTTGTGCGTAACGTTGATGTTACCACTCGCGCTTGTAAAGGTTCCAGAGGCTG
>NZ_JAQIBB010000038.1:0-43771 GCF_027920745.1 Gallibacterium faecale
TTCAGTGGGAATGTATTAGTACGGGATTTATTACTACGGCTAACAGACGATTTAACTGTATTAACGATATCCCCAATTAATGCCATAGTGCCATTTTTACGTGGGATACTAATGACAGCCTCATTACTGTTACTTGCATCGCGATACATGATAGTACCAATACTCTCAGCAGTATCAGGTACTGTCTCCATGGCTAAGCGCTTATTGGCATCGTTAAATAGCTCGACTCTAGACCAATTACCATTTTTGATACCCAAATTACCAAGTAATGTACCGCCTGTTAGTGGGAGTCTATCTAAACCATCAATCCTTACCCAATTACTCCACCCATTAGCCCATTGATTACGCACAAAGACATAATTTTTCTTCCAAGTCGTGTAAATTTGCATTACACCAAAAACTGAGCCTATAACCTGCAATGCTCCCGCTTCTGTATAGGGATAGTTTCTGTCACTTGTGGCATTGATATCGAGATTTTGCCCGTACAGACCAACCGTAGTAACGGCATTTAAATTTTCGGTGGTGAGACCTTTAGCCAATGCCCCATCTTTAATGCCGTATCCCTTTAAAGTTGTAGCAGGAGACTGCTTGGCGTTTGCCGTACGTTCTGCTTTTTCTGCACGTGTATATGCGTCAACTGCTTTTGTTGCAACATTATTAAGTGTATTGCCTTTTCCAGTATGAAAATCTTCTGCTTTTAATATCGCTTTTCCACTGCCACCGTCTGTTTTATATGGTGAGTCGAACTGAAAATGGAATATGTTATTTGCGTCGTCAGCCCAGATACCATCTGCACTTTTTGAGCCTTTAGCCGAACTAACATCACCCGCTGCCATGCCATCACTGAACATCAACATATTGTTATTTATGTTTAAGTCACCCACAACGCCGAGTTTACTGTTTGATAGTGTGGCTATTTTGATGTTATTTGCGTTATAAAATACATGCCCGCTATCTGAATAATAATCAAGATAGTCTGCACCGTTTGATGTTGATGAGATTTTACTAGCGTACAGCTTACTGCCCAAATTGATTGTTACATCACCGTTTACTGTGCCGCCAGTATATAAATCTAGCTTATCTACCGCGTCAACACGTACCCAGCTACCCCACTCACCGTTCAAGGAGTTGTTACGTACATACATATGTTTCGCATCAAAACGTGTGTAAATCTGCATTACACCGTAGGCAGATGGCTGCACTTGTAAACTGCCTGCATATGCGACTGGATAGTGTCTGTCAGATGTCGCATTTCTGTTATAAGCCTGTCCGTAAACCCCAGCCGTTTTAATTGTGTCTAAATCAGCTGTACCTAGGTCTGCTAAAACCTTGTAATCAGTGATTCCATACCCTGCAAGTGTTGTTGCTGGTGATTGCTTGCTATTTGCGACGTTAAGCGCTTCTACGCCTTTATCGTAAGCTGTTTTAACTGCGGCAGATGTAGCTAATTGAGACTCCGATGAGCTATTTATAGCACTTGAGTACGCCATCCCAGTAATAATTAATTTTCCGCCTGTGTCACTAGACACAGTGATACCTCTGTTGCCAGTAATGAGCGTTGATGACCCTATTGCATTAGCCACTCCACCCCGCGTCTCGACAACATTGAGATAAGTATTACTGTTAGACGTTGCAACATTAGAGACGCCCGTTGCTGACGTGCTAGTAACAAGCCCGACAGTTAAATTATCTGCAGTATTAATAGATAAATTACCGGAGCCGTCAAAAGATCCTGACCCCGACACCGCTCCCGTCAACGAAATCGTACGCGCAGTTGCTAATTTGTTAGCGGCAACCGCCGTCGCAGTAGCGTCTAATTTTGTGTTAGCGACATTTAATACATCTACCGCTTTGTCATAAGCCATCTTGACCGCTTTAGCGGTTGCAGCAAAAACAGACGAATCTTGATTAACACTATCTGTTAATTGCACAATACCACTCGTTGTTAAACTGCCTTTTTCAATTTCATGCGTGTGACTAGTCGATGTGACGCTGTTTGTCGTTGTCGCAGTAATGCTTGACGGCGTTCCCATTGCAATAGTTCTATTCGCATTAAGCTGACCGCCGCCAGTTAAACCATTTCCAGCTGCGATGTTGGTGGTTGCGTTAGCTTTACCGGCCGCTAAATTATACGCCGCAACGGCTTTGTCAAACGCAGTCTTGACCGCTTTGGCAGTTGCGGCAAAAACAGATGAGTCTTGATTAACGCTATCCGTTAATTGCACAATACCTCTCGTCGTTAAACTACCTTTCTCAATTTCATGTGTGTGTCCGTCGTTTGCTACGAGATTAGTTGTGTCTTTCGTGATTTTTTTCGGCGTATTTTTCCCAAAAAGTTCATTAATTTTCGCTTTCAGCCATTGTGTACGATTTGCCAGCTGCTTTTGTGGTTTATTTGAGATGCCGTCTTCACCGCCAACCACGGGGTCGCTTTCCTCGATGCGATAAATCTCATTTTCCCACTTATTTTCTTCCCTCAACCCTGCCATGTTTGTCTCCTTTTTTTATTTTTAAATTGAGCCGTGGTTATAAGCGCCGTTATAAGTAGCCCTGTTGTTATAAAGCAACGGCGCAGATTTGTAATCTAAGATGCCGAGCACGCAGCGCGCCGGCGCATAGCTGCGTAAGACTTTCTTAATTTCTTCTGCTTGATCACGCGTAATTGGTTTTGAGAGCTTAATGCCGTAATACGCCCACTTTTCTGCAGCCGGAATCGCAGCAACAGATTGATTAGAGCTGTAATCGCGTAAGATAAGCCCTTCATCAATTTCAATTTCGCCATACCCCAGTTTTCGCATCACTTCGCGGATGCTGTATGGTGTGCCTTTATAGCGATGCAATTGCACGGCATTGTTGATTAATGCTGATTTAGATTGCGCTGTATCAGCGACAAACATCCCGTCATAGCCGGTCATACTCCATTTTTCAGCGAGCAGTGGCATCACTTCATCCGGTAACAACTCGACTAATGTCGTCATAATTTGACGTTTTTCTGCGAGATTAAGACGCTTACCGAGCTCGCATAACGCGACAAACTTATCACTTGCAGCAATAATGACCGGGTACTGTAAATTAGCCATCCTGACGCACCCCATTTACATTAATCGTGACTGCCGTACAGTTCGCCCACTCAGTCGCGCTCACTATCATTTTTGCTGGCTGATTAATCACGACGTCATACACACCCTCTACGCGCAACACTTGCATTAACGCACTCGGTACGACGTCCATTCCAAGTTTGCGGGTGCGGGTGGAGAGATAGTTAAGTAAGGCGTCGCGCGCTTGCGTTTTGACAATATCCTCGCGATAGCCTTGCAACAAGGTCAGTTCGGCAATGATTTGATAATTGCGTACCACCGGTGATTTAACGCTTACTACATCGCACAACGGGCGACGTGTTTCAGCTGATAAATAATTTTTGATATCGGTTTTTAATCGTTCATCCGGCACACCCGTGACAGTAAGAGGATAAATATCCACTTTGCCGCCCGCAGGGGTGACAACTGCAACATCAACAATTGCTTGTGAGACTGAGCGAGTGTAATAGTCATAAGCAGCTACTGAGCCGCACGTGTTAAAGACTTCTGGCGCCGCAAGAATGCGCAAGCGATACGCGTCATCATCTTCCTCTTCAATACCGCCTGAGGTGACATCAATATTAGTAACGGTAATCTCTTTATCGGTGGCAAGTTTGCTTTTTAAGGTTTTAACACGCCCGATTTCCCAGCCGTTACCCACTGTGCCTGTAACCGTCGCCTCTGCTTCAATTTCGACATAACTAATCAGTGGGGTAATCACGTCATCGGCAATCGTGACAAAACTAAGCTGGTCAGTAACCGCCACAACAGTGCCCTTCGGGATTAAAATCGATTGATGCTCACCATTTACACTAAACCGCAACACGCAACGTGCAGCTTTATCACGCAGCCGATAGCAGCCGAACGGCTCACCACACAAATCGAGCGCTAAACCTGTGGCATACTGCGGAAATGTCTGTAAAAAGGCTTCGTTAATCCCTTTACGAATTAAAAGTTCTCGATAAGCATATGTCTGGATAATTGAGCGCTCGATATGCGCCGGTTGCAAAGTTTTGCCGGTGCGTTGTTCGTAGTCCGCAATTGCCTCTGCTAAGATGACTTTTACGTCATCTGCAATAATTTTGACGTCCTCTCTTGCTTGACTAACCATGCTTCACCTCAGTTTGATAAATCTGTCGCTCCGCGTCATCACGCAAGCACCATTTAATAGCAAAATAAAAGTGCGGCGCTTCGCCGGTAACCTCCACACTTTGCACCACAATCCGCGTCTCCCAGCGTTCTAGCGCCGTCCAGATTTCGCGCACGATATTCGGTACAGCGACATCAAACGGCTGGTCAATGTAGTCAAAATGATGACTGCCGAATTCAGGGCGTAAAATATCGCTCCCTTTTCGAGTGCTTAAAATATTGTTAATGCATTGGTGGATATCCTCTTCCCCGGTAATCGCAGCGTTACTGCTGATGTCTGGGGAGAGTTGCCAATGGATATGTGTGATTTGTGTCTTCATAGCCCTGAGAGTACAGGGCGGAGAGAAGAATTGATTTTAAAGGGGTTTAAAGATTTTTATTGCGGTTTTCTGGTATTGTCACCACCTGCTTTCACGCCGCTATGCGTGTGATTTTTAAGGCTAATACCATCCGCTACTACATCACCGCCATTAACCGTAACCGTGCCATTATTCACATCAACGTTGCTATGATTAATAATCACTTTACCGGCAGCGTGTATCGTAATATCGCCAGTTTTGCGGTTGTGTTCGATTGTTGTGCCGTTGCTAAATTTTTTAAGCCAAATATCATTGCTTGCGGCAGGAGTAGGGTCTTGATTATTGTAAATCGCACCAAGCACGCAGCCACCTTCGCCGCGAGCATCAAGTAAAATAGCCACCAATTCACCAATATCTGGCAAGCAATAAAACTGGTTACCGCCCGCATTCGGCGTTAAAAATGACAGCCACGCGGTCTCAAAGTCCTCCAATGCGGGAATTGTCGCTTTGATTTTGTGTCGCTTCGCATCGACTTGTGAGACAATACCTTCTTGATAAGTCGCAGCAAAATTATGGGTTGGTGCTTGGGGCATTTGGTATCTCCTCAATAAACTCTAACATTCTAATTTCAAGATTGGTGGTATAGCCGTTTGAGCGGGAAAAACTGTGATGCGCTGATTTAATTAAATACTTACCGCTAAACATTCCCATCTGCGTGAGCATAATCGTATTACCTGCAACCAGTTTTGGGTCACCAATCACCGTAATATCACCCGCTTGCTGGTCGTCATTTTGTTGATGTAACGCCGCATCAGCGCGTGCATTAATCTGTTCTTGACTTTCGCCACGCGTAACGACTTTTAGTGTATCTCCATTGCTGACTTTCACGTGTTTCTTATTCGGGCGCCGGCTTTTGGTCTTTTTGGTTGATTTAATCGCTTTTTTCTCATCGGTATTAAAACCGGCCACTTCCACACTTTTTACTGTATCTTTTATGCGGTCTCGCAGGCGAATTGAGAGCGTTTGTGTTAAATCCAATATTGCCACAGCTGCACGCTGTTCAAGGCTTTGCATCGTGGTAAATACTAACGTTTTGCCGACAATCTTAAAGCTATGGTTATACTCGTGAGCTAAACGCGTCAAAAACTCGACATCCCGCTCTTGATATTGGGTAACGCGCTTAATCGGAATATTCGCGACTGTACCAGTCACATTAAGTTTAAGCCGTTTCGCGACATCGCGCACAATTGCATCAAGCGTTGTATTTTCATATGCTTTTGGCTTTAACGTACGATTCGCTTTACTAATACCCGTGCTTAACGCACGTAATGTGACGACAGTGCCGCTTTGACGGTCGTGTGACCACTCAATCTCATCAATTTCAAACGCCCCTAGATTCACTAATGGTGCGCCAACATAGCCGAGCAATAAGCGTAATTCATCACCTTGGGTTGGAAACCAGTTGCGGATCCACTTACCCTCAATATCTTCAAACGTGACTTGCAGCTCATCAGATTGATCAGCAAGATAATCGGTGTAAGTCAGCTCTTTTAAATAAGGCTTAACATCCGTTGTGATGTTACTTTTGCCGTAAAAGAGCTGAAAGTCGGGTTGGCTCACAGTTAAATTCATTCACTCTCTCCCTGCATCCACGGCGGTAAATCGGCTTGCGAATCGATTTTCACTTGAATAATCGGCACATATAAGATTTCACCGCGCGGCAACACTTCACAAAATGAGAGATGCGGGTTAGCGTTAATTAAGCGATTGATTTCGCCTACATCGCCGTAATAGCGATAAGCCAATAAATCCCAACGCTCACCCTCACTAATCGTGTGCTGAATTACTTTATTCATCGCGCACCTCGTTATTATCTTCACGTAACACAATCCACGCCGTCATTTGCGTAACCGGCTCGCCAAGCCGTTCCAGCGCTGCATCACAATCATCTAGCGCTTTTACCCCAACATCGAACCATTCACTCAATTCACTGTCGTTTAAACCTTGCTTAAACGCACTTTCAAAGACGTTTAAATTGTCGGCAATCTCGGCTATATCGCGCATAAAATATTGTGCGCCAGCAATCCCTTTTGTTAATGCGTTAAAGCTATTAGACAACCCCAACATCTCACCAAGCGGTCCTATCGCTTTACCCACACTATCCAAAGCGAAGGGTAATTGTGTTAAAACGGCAAGTGGATCATGCGCCAATGTCTTAATTAATGTCACAGTATTGCGTACATCATTAATCACGCGTTTTGTCTGGTGATAGAGCTGCACGCCTTTTGTAATTAACGCTTTAGTTTGATTAATCGCTTTCACCGCACCTGCCGGTAACAATGCACCGAGCGGCGAGTTTGCACCCAACTGCAGCGCTAAGCCCAACAAACTTTGCCCCTGATTCCCCACAAACTCTTTTAGTGTTAATGAGACGTCACGCGCAAGTGTGTTACCACGACCATCGGTATAAAGCGCCTGGCTTTGAATATCCGTAATAACAAAGTAGCCTTTAAATTGGCTAAACCCCAGCACCAGAGCGAGCGCTTGTTGATTTTCTTTTGCTAAAATCAACTCCTGATAACGCCCATCCACAGAGCCAAGCATATAGTGCAAATTAAGATTTAATGTTAGCTCAGTCAGTTCATTACCTATCGCCTGCAGCCGAGGACGCCCACTTAACACATCGTGCTGTGCGTAAGTTGCACTGTGTTTTTCATCTAGCGCGGTCGGCGCATTTAACACATCAAACGCAATATCACCGAGTAATGCATAACTCATTAGTAAGCTCTCCTCATTTTTTGATCTACGACACGATTAATCAGTTGCTCAAACTCGCGCAAACTCATCTGCAAGCCTTGCTGCACTTGTTCCACTACCCCCTGACTTGACGCCTCGCTCACATTAATCGTTGGATTAAAATTAACAACTATCCCATTGCGTGCCTGCGGTGCAGTATGCATATTTTGCGCTTGCATTGTGTGCTGCAATGACTCGTATTGCGTCACCGGTGGCGTTGGCAGAGCCACAACCGGATTCGCTGCTTGTGGTTTCGATAAGACTGTCGCAGAGGCAATGTCTTTAATACCGCGCCACATTTGACCAAAGATTGATGTTGAATCTGTGGCAGGTGTCGCTTGTTTTTGCGTCAAAACTGTCGGTGCTGGCAAAGCTACAATCGGCTTCGCTGCTTGTGGTTTCGATAAGACTGTCGCAGAGGCAATGTCTTTAAGGCCGCGCCACATTTGACCGAAGAGCGATGTTGAGTCTGCAGCAGATATCGCTTGTTTTTGCGTCAAAACTGTCGGTGCTGGCAGAGCTACAATCGGCTTCGTTGCTTGCGTGACCGACATAGACTGCGCAGGTTTTTCTGTTTGTGGTTTCGGCAAGACTATCGGTTTCATCGCTTGTGCTGTTTTTGTTTGCGATACAGGCGACTTAGTTATTTTTTGTGTTTGTGATAATTGACGCCGCAAATGCGCTGGCAAATAACTTGCTGTCAGTGCTGCAGTAGCCTTATCTGCCGCTTGTCGATTTACTCGACGTTGATTCGCCGTTTTTTGTTTAGCTTTGTTAGTCTTAACAGGCGTTGTTGATGCAGTCACTTGTTTTGCAGCAAGCGCAGACAGTTGTTGCGCCTGCGAGGTAATCGACCGTGGCGCTGCAGTGACAGCTTTCGGCGCTGCCGTCGCTATCTTCGTCGCAGTTTCAATTACAGGGGCAGATAATGTTTTTGGCATCGCTTGCTGCATTTGCTCACCCATGCCTGTTACTGCGCCCGCGGCTTTTACAGCTGATTTCGCTACCCCAATAACTAACCCGTCAACTGTATTTTCGCCATAGCCCATAAACACGCGGCTCGGACTATGAATGCCGAGTTTTTCCGCAAACCAGCTTTTAATCCCGTCGCCGAGTTCACCGATTTTTTCTTTCGCAAGCGTCCAGGTATTCGTAATGCCATTAACAAAGCCATCTATAATGTTTTTACCAAACGCAGTAAAGTTGTTAGGTAAATCAATCCCGAACCACGACAGCACGCCGGCAAACACTTTGTAAAATAACCCCAGCGGTGACCAGTTAAGAATAGTGGCAGTAATATTGCTAATACCGGAATTAAAAAAAGTTTTGATATTTGTCCATAAATCACCAAAGAAGGCTTTAATCGGCTCCCAGTATTGATAAATTAAGTAAGCACCGAGTGCAATTGCCGTCACCGCAAGTCCGATTGGGTTGGCAAGCATTGCGCGCCCTAAAAAGAGCACTGCTTTACCCGCTAGCGTTGCCCCTCTAACCAACATACCACCCAGCACGCTGGCTACACTAACACCGCCTCTTGCCAAGCCACTTAACCCGCTTTTAAATATTGTAAATGCCCACCCAATTCCTTTACTCAAGCGAGTAAAACGCGAAACGGACCCACCTAAACTTTCCACTGCTTTCGCGACTTGGTAAGCTTTAAGCAATTGCATTGGCAGTTTAAGTGCTGCCCCTACCGAAAACAAACCGCTAAAAGCAAAACGGAGTGCGAAGACAGCCGTACTTAATGAGGCTAACCCCATTGCTGTCGCAACACCCCACTTGATTAACGATTTATGCTGCTCAATCCACGGGGTAAGCGTCTGTTCGATGAAATTTTGAGCTGTATTCGCAAATGACTTTATATCATCCGCAAACGCTGAACCAAACGTTCCCACCGCGCTTTCCCAAACCCCACCTAAAGCTTCTAACGCGGAGGAGAGTGTTTTTGTTTTTTGCGCAATACGATCTTCAAGACTGGCTTGCGCTTGCATTTTATTTAAAAAATCTTGTAATCCCGGAAGCCCTTTTTCAGCTAACAATAACGCTAAACGTTTTCCTTCAACGCCAAACAAGCCCTCTGCAACTAATCCTGCACCTTCGTCACCAAATTTTTTCCGAATGACATCGAGCTTTTCAAGCTCACCTATCATTGCATCAATACCCTTGAAGTTCCCTTTTTTATCCCAAAACTCAAACTTCACACCAGACTTATCCATCAATTCTGCTGCTTCCGCCTTCATCCCTTTTTTGGCTTCAGCCAGCATTTTCGGGCCCTTATTCATCCGATCAAGCATCGTTGAAAAACCTGTCCCAAAAGATGTGCCCTCCATCCCTTGCTGTGCAGCTAATCCTTCAATCGCAAAGAGTTTTCGTGTATTTTCACGCCCCGTGAGCTTCATCGAACGTACATTAGAGGCGTAATAAGCCATTGCGCCATACATCTGCTCTTTGTTCATTCCGGCAGCAAACATTGCACGTTGCAAATCATCCGCCGCCACACCCATTTCTGCCTCAGAAAGTCCGTGCGATTCCATCATTTTGGCAAAAAATTCACCGCCCGCCATTTGATCCATATCTAGCAAGACATTGAGTTTTGCTGAAGTGGCTAGCCCGCCTTTCTTTAACGTTTCATCACTGATGCCCTGCATTTTCAAGGCGCGGGTTAAATCATAGAAATCTTTTCGCGTGCCGGGTAAAGTATTGCCTAGCTCACCCGCAATCTTGCTAATTTCATCAAATTCGCCGAATGTGCCGTCGGCTTTCATCATCGCAATTTTAAGATTGTTAGCACTTTCTTCTTGCTCAGTGTAAGTCTTTACCGCCGACCAAACGGGAAGAGCGATCGCCGTTGCAGTTGCACTGCTTTTCATGACGCTAGCACCCAACTCTTGACGTTGTTCTTTACGTGCCTGTTGTCTATCAATCGTTGATTGCAAAGTCTTTTGTGCTTGTTCAGCACGCTGAATCGCGGCGGTAAATTGCTGTTGTTTAGTGACGACACGCCCAATCGCTTGCTGCATTCGTTCATAACGTCGCACTAATTTATCAACATTTCTATCACCAGAGGCGTAAGCTAAAGAGATGCGTTGTTGTAACGCCAGTTGTTTTTGTTGCGCTCGTTCAATGCGAGTGCTTAAGCGTGATTGTGACTGATAAGATTTCGCAAGCCGATCACCCAAACCTTGCGCCACTTTTTGAGCTTGATTAAAGGTCGCTTTAAAGCCGCCGCTTAGCGCTGCGCCAATCACTAAACCAATCGCTAATTCTTTTGCCATTTGTGTTGCCCTGATATATAGTTAATAATTAAGCAAAAAAGTAAGGAGAGTGAGATCATGTTTGATGACATTGCGGATTTATGGCGAGAGAAGTCTATTTATGCCCGCACTTTTGCTCTTTTGCTGAGCATGTTTATCATTAGCGCGGTAGGCGGTATTGCTTTAGCGGTTATCACAGCTATCAATGATTATGGCTGGGTAATGGGGTTTGTCGTGTTTGTTATTGCGAGTCTTTTTATTGCTTTTATAACAACAATCATTAGCCCGTTTGTGGGGTTATTCATTGCCATGATAGCTGGCTTAACACAAACGCTTTTTAGTTTATGTCAAGCCCTCCACCGTTTAACCCAACGATGATTGATATTGATATCCCGCTTTAATTTGACGCTGTGCTTGTGCTAGCCACGCATCTAATTCTTGCAATGTCAGTGTATCTAATTCAGATAACCCAAATTTAAACCACCATTGCAAATCTGCCAAAATCACCATCAAATCATCATTCGCTATCATCTTCCCCGAAAAGAAAGACGCTAATTTTTCGATAATCTTTCCAAGTAAATAAGTCAAGATCTTCTACAGCCAAACCACAGCACGTTGCAATAATGACAATTTCTCGTGCTTCGCTCGTTTTTTCTAATTGCGCGGCGCGGCGAAAATCTTTGACAAGCGGTTCACGTACTTTTACCTCCTCTAACGTTGTACCGTCCGCCAAGGTAATTGGGGTGGATAAACGAATCACGTTAGTTAATGCTTCAACTTTCATAGACATAAAAAACTCCTTAGTTGTTGTTAATCTACTAAGGAGTTTACTGAACCGCGTTTAAATTTGATTTTAAAGCGCTTTAAAGATTTTTATTGCCCGATATTGGTACGATATTTTTGTAAAATATCTTGTCCTGCCACGCGATACTGATTACTAAATGCATCATAGAATAACACCTCTTTGCCATTAATTACCTGTTTGATGGAATGCACTTGATACGTCATCGGATATTCTGTTGGCTCTTTTTTGTATTCACCAAGATCAAATTTGCTGAACATTGCGTTTAACGTCAGCACGAGCGGCACTTCTTCCGCTAAGCCTGCTGCATTAAACACCCTTACATTCGCTCGTACCATCAATTGCGCCGTTTTAAATGGGTTGCTGGCAATCGCGGCGACTTCTGGGTAAAAGCCATCCCACGTAATTTCGCCCTCTAGCGGGTTAACCTTGCTTGGCAATTTAATCACACCGACTAAACCTAAGTTATCATGCTCAATATACTCCACTTCAAACTCCGGCGTTTTAACGCTTTTCGCTTTGCCGATTAAGTTGTTACCGTTAAGATACACGTTAGCGTTATCAACTTGATTGATTACCGCACTCATTATTGACCTCCTGAGACTAAGTTAACGAGATATTTACGCGTGACGATAGAGTTGTTCGTAATGCGTTCCGCCGGAATTTTTGGGGTAAAATCGTATTGAATTGGCACTTGCCCCTGGCTGAATGCATCAACTAAGTCGGCATCGGGGTCAAGACTAACGCTATAACCGACAATCGATTTCAGTGTAGCCATATAAGTTTCCACTGTGCCGATAAGGCTATCTAGCAACGCTTCATCAATCGGTAAGTCCATATATTGCAGCTCAACGCGGCGGATGCTTTCATCAATTAAATCTGCAGTACGCTGTACCGTTTCAAAATTACTGATATGCGTCACCGTCGGATAGCATGCAAGGCGGTTACCCCACAACCTAAAGCCTGTACCAAAGCTATTAAACACGGTCGTAATCCCAACTGCATTTAAGCGATTGGTCTCACTTTGCTTATCATCAATACGCGCAGTGAGCGGCACTTCAACGCCGATAACGCCTTTTAACTGGCGATTCGAGATACTGTACCAATAACCTTGCTCCACGTCGGTAAGCATTCGCAAGCCTGCGGCGTGGGTTGCTAAACTCTCTAATGTGTTCCGTTCACCGATGACGTGTGGGAAAAAGAGTTGAGTGCGGTCAGAGCTGGTCTTAAAGTTAATGGTGCCTTCTGGGCCGCGGCCCTGAATCGCTTGCGCGAAGGTTGTACCTTGTGGGGCTTGCACATACGCCACTGCATTTAATTGACTGGCAAGCGTTTCAAGCGATGCCGTCATCGTTGCCGTTGCGTCATATTGCGGACAGATTAAAATCTTCGCGTCTGTACCGAATAAGTTAAAGCCTGCACGTAACATCTCAAAGCCAGTCCGCACGCCGGTTCGGGTATCCACCCCACCGCGTAAATCCGCTTCAGTAACTTTGGTTGGGTCAGCATAGCTGTAAGTGGCGGTGACATCGGTTTTATTAGCGGTAAATCTGATTTCTCCCGTGAGTAAATCTGCATGGTAATCTGTGCCCGCAACTAATACTTCTGCACCTGCCTTGACCGTTAAATCAATCAAGCCTGCCTGTTTTGTCGTAGCAGTTAAAGTATTAACATCTAACGTCAATGCTTCGTCTGTGACGGTAGTGCGATGTTTAGCGGGATCTAACACATTGATTACATACACTTGTCCTGCGGCGTAGCGACTTAAAATATCTAACGCATCACAAAGCGAGTAACCTCGATCTAAGATATTGCCGAATTGCGCAAAATCTTTTTTGGTAACGCAGAGTTTGAGGGTATTTACCTCGCCCACCGGCGCGGTGCCGACAATCCCGACAATTGCGCCATCGACTTGACTGACCGGAACACTACCACCGTTTTCGCGAATCGTTTCTGAGCCATGATGATAAGCCATATTAAGTTGTCTCCTTTTTCGTTAATCTTGGGTCGAGCGGTTGCCCGTTGCGACGAGTAATCACTTCGACCAATTTTTGTAAATCTTGTGTTTTTGTTTGTTGCACTTGTACGGTATCGACCTGCAGCACAAGCTGATACTGCCAGACGCCACTTTCTTCGCTATCAAATTGCTCGCTAATTAAGTAGCACTCGCTGCAATTTGGCGGACGAAACCCCACCATTAACAATCTAATCTGGTCGAGCAGCAACAACGCGCCATTATCGTTATGTAAATTACGACTAATCACTGTGAGCATAATGCGTACCGTGCGAGATTGACTAACAATGTCAGTCGCTCGCAATTTGCCAAATGTCGAGCCGACATAACCGACTAACACCACCCCATTTGGGTGCGCCAGATAATAATCACTTGGGTTATCCGGCATAAGCTCAACCCGCCAATCAGGTAACGCGTCTGACAAGTGCTGCTGTATCGCGGTTAAAATCGGCAACGTAGCTGACATCAGTAACTGTCCGTATTCAACTTTTGCGCTGACCGCACTTTAAACTCACCGCTGTCCAGCAACAAGTCATTAACACGCGCCTCATCTAACGTTGCGACACCGAGATGCAATTTACCGGTAGCGATATGTTCCAGTTCTTTAATCGCTTGCTGATAAGTCTCTTTAACCGTCTCTGGCATTTTTGTCTCCGGGCGACGGGCGTACAGCCAGTAACGCGCCAGTGATAAGCAGTGTTGACTAATCACAGTTGGCGTTTCCGTCAAGGGCAACTGATAACGAGAACGTAACGCGGCATCAATGCGTTCGCTAGCGACTTGTATCGCGGCATTAATGACAGGCAATGCAATCTCGGTTGCACGACTGTCATCGTTACTTAACTGGACTAAGATATTGCGACCAAACGCTGCAATTAACATGTCTGCCGTGATGTACATTATTTTTCCTTAGCGCCCGCTTCCGCCTTTACTTCAGCTGCTTCTTCCGCTTTTGCTTGTTCTGCTAACGCTTGAGCATTGGCTTCGGCTTTTGCTTTTGCTTTTGCTTTTTCGAGTGCTTTCGCATCTTTTAGCGTGACATACACCGCTAAACGATGATATTCGTCTTCCGTAAGTGCAATTTCATCACCTACATCGTAACGTTTGCCGTTATGCAAGATTGCAGTATGCGCAACCACTGCAGTTAATACGGCTTCTGTTTGTTTGGTCGTGCGCGCCATGACACCCTCCTAAGCTAAGCAGTCTTTAATCAGATAGCCTGCGGGCTTACCCACCAAGTGCGGTCTATGAATATCGGTCGTACGGATAACTTCGAGTTTGCCGCCATTTTCTTGATAGCGGTCAACAAATAACCCGCCTTTGCGACGTACGGTATAACCGTAACTTGGTTCGTAAACCGTGCCTTTTTTCTCGGTAGAACGTGGCGCGACATACGCCAGCACAATCGTATCGGTCCAAATATCTTTTAACGTGCTAGCATCTTCATACACCGCCTCGCCAATTTTGACCGTATCGACATCAATCAACTTAGCAAAAATCTCTGGCGTAACAATCCCAGTTTGTACATACTTGATTTTTTCAATGACCTTTGGATGACTTTTTAAGACTTGCCACACGTCACCGGCAATCACACAAACATTCGCTTTTCGCCCGATGGAACGTTTAATGGCACGTTTTGCTGCATCAAATACGGCAAAAGGGGCTGAATTTTCATGACTAAATTGCGACTCGCCGGATAACACAATTTTATTTGTCGCGTCATAGTTCGCTTCGTTTTGTGCCGCATCAGCAATCGCTTTTTCACGTCCTAACGCAATCACATCTTGTGTCGTATTCACCGCAAATTGACGTAAGCTAAAAATTGCTTCGTTTTCTTCACGATAGTCAATCGCGTATTCGATATCGTGTTCTTCTAACGCGACATCAATTGCGCCAATATCTTCTGGCTCTAGGCGATTTGACGCGCCGCGTAAATTACGCACAGTGGACGGCAGGCGGAACGCTAAGCGTCCAAATGTCGGAATTTTTCCCGCTTCTTTTTCTACTTCGACCACGGGCATTAAGGTTTCACCCACCAGTTCGTTGTTGTAATAGCCTTGTGCTAGCTCAGTCAATACCGGGTCTTGCACGCGTAGTTTTGCTAAATCATGGGCAGCCATGTCTTTGTCTCCTTTTTACTTTTTAGTGATTAATTGCGTTAAATGCGTCAACATAACTCACACTATGCGCTTTCATATAAGCCCGCACTTTTTTATCCATCTCGATTGAGGCAGGGTCAGTTCCTTCGGCGTATTCCACGCTGTTATCCTGCACGTCAGCCACTTTGTCTTTCGTTGCCACCTCGTTAAATTCAATCGATTTTGGCAGTTCGGTTAAAAATGCTTTTAAACGCTGTTTAAAGTCATCTTCCGAGAATTCAGCGCTATCATGCTCTGTATTCAGCAATGCGAGCGCCGCCTCTTTCTGCTTCGGTGAGAGCTTGCCTTCCGCAACCAAACTTTCTGCAAATGCCGCATTTTCCGCGTGCATTTTTTCGCGCTGTGCTTGCGCTTGTGCAGCTTTTAGCTGTGCATTTTCAGCTTCAAGGGCTGCAAGACGTTGCTTTTCTTCTTCCGACATAGTTCCTCCTTCATCTGGTTTATCATCGGGCTCATTAAAAATAGGTGAGGGTGGTGTGTCATAAATTTGCTTTACTTCTTCACGCACCGCATCTTCTTGTAAGCTTTGCACTTGCCACGCCGGCAAAACGCGGTCAGCGTCATCAAGGCTAAATTTTTCGATAAGAAAATCGCGCAGCCGTTGCCACAGCGAGGCGTTGGCCCAGTCGCTAAACTCGACAAACTCCGTATCGCCATCTGCAAAGACCGGGTCTTTTAGCCCTTTCACTGCTGGCGGCATCGCGCCGAGAAAACCAACATGGCGAAGGTAAAATCCCTCAGGTTTTGGATTGTTTGCAGAGTTTGGTAAGTAAAATGCAGCAGAGATTTTTTTAAATTTGCCATCGCGTACCAGCTCCGCGAATTCACTATCGACCTGCTGGGTTTCCGCTTTTAATACGTCGCCTTCAACCACCAAACCTTTTACCCAGCCATAAGCGGGGTTATCATGCTTAGGGTGCCCAATTACGATAGGCGCTTCGTGATAGTCTGCACTATAGTTATTGGCGATAGTCTGTAAGTCGGCAGCGGTAATCGTGACAGTATTGCCGTTGGCATCTTGGCGCGTGCCGGCGCGAAAGATTTCGATTAAGTCCATAACACACCTTTTTCATGTTCGATGTGCTTAGATTAACGAAGAGAGGGAAGAATTAATTTTAAAGGGCTTTAAAGATTTTATTGAAAGAAAGAATTTTTTGGCGCGAAACTTAAAATCGAATGCCGTTTAAATGGCGTTTAAATCGCGCAATACACGTTTAAATTTTTTGACTTGATAAATGACTCGTTAATTTTGTTTAAACGCCTGTATGTGCTATTTTGGCGGTATTTTGATTTTTACGGCTTTATCGCTTGTGCAAGTTGTTTTTGTAACAATGCAGTCGCTTTATTTAATAGCACGTCTTTATCATCATGATTTACACCCAGCCACGGGCGAGCAGGCAGTGTTGTTTTATACCCACGCCCCGTTTTACCGCCAAAGTGCTGAATGCGGGCATATTTTGCATCCGAGCCAAATTCCAATGACTTCTCATCATAATTATAGGCGGTTTTGTCACTGAGATAGCCGTCTTGCCGCAGGATTTTAAGACTTTTGCTTTTTTTCTGTTTACGAGCCAGTGTTGAATCCGCTAAGGCTTTCCACTTTTTACCTTCTGGATCGACTTCTTGCTCAAAACGTTTCGCATGAATTTTTTTTAAGGTTTCGCCCAGCACCCCATAAAGCTTTTTGGGGTGTTGTAGCTGCAATGCGATTTGCTTTAATTCGTTACTGGCGTGGTTATCAAGGGTAATTTTGATCACGATATCAATCTCATCTAAAATAACGTAGGGTAATAACACCCTAACCGTATAAGGAATAAAGTATGTTAGTAAATGGGGAACAAGCAATAGGTTTAGTTTATGATTTATTATTTGAAAAGAAATGGCTAGTCGAAAAGGCAGAAAAATTACCACTTGATCCACTTTCTGAAAAAGAAGCGATAATGTTTCTTGCGACACTCGATCAACAAAGTGAAACAACTTGGCTACAGCTAACCCCTAATCAAAGATCAACTGCAAATGGTTTGATTATGGATTTTATTGCTAAATGCCTAACCACTAGCCGAGAATGGAATGTACCTGATGATTTATCACCACCAGAACAAGCCATTCATATTTTCAAACAAGAAATTGAACGTAGTCATTTTTCTCTTTTAATTTTAAACTAACCTGATCACGCATTGCGTTAATTTTTTCTAATGGCAAAGCATTTTTTACTTTAAAAGCCTTTTCGGAGGCTTTTTCTTTTTTAGCCATTTTGTTCTCCTGTTGATTAAAAAATAGTTTAGTTGTATAGTGCAACAAATCCGCAGGGGGTTTCCTACTGGAAAGGTTACGCTGCAAAAAGGGGTATTATCCTGTTCGAATCAGGCAAACCTGCGGTTTAATCTAGACTTCCCCATAGCAGTTTAAAATCATATAACGCAGAAAAATCTTTCATTACACTTGCCGTTCTTACCATATTTACTTTAACCTTAAACTTTTTGTTAGTAAGTTGATCTTGCTGTTTGATTTCATAGTCCATTTTTACTGCCACTTTGCCCTGGTCAGTATCATAAACAAAAAGCAGCGTTGGTTGCTTTTGTTGCGTTTCCAGCAAAATGGCTGTCGGATGACGTAACTTTTCAGGCAACTGCCGCCAAAACGCCACAGGCAAGTTAATTCCCTTTGTTTGTTTGCTATCACGCAAGGCGTGTAAAATATCCTCATCTCGCACCGCAATCACTGCACTTTGTGGGGCTTTTTCTAATTCGGTTAATTTCTCAATCACACTTTCATTGATCACACCGACATATTTCATTTGCCCACGTGCGACTTTTTCTGTTGCAACGGTATCGACCATCTCCGCCATGGCGGTATTTAACATCGCAACAGCTTGCGGGCGTTTAGCAATGACATCGTTTAACAACAAACTTGCAAAACGCGGTTCAGCGATAGTGAGTTTTTGCATTAATAAACTATCAATACTCTGTGTACGTCCTGCTTTCAGATTGTCAAAATTATGCGGCGTAAAGCCGACATCATACCCTTTTGGTAAATTGACTTGTCTTGGATTACCACTACGTACTCCAATCAGTTTCTCTTCAAACTCAATTTGTACCGGTGGTGACAGCGATTTTCCTGTCGCCTTTAAGTCGTCATCATCATGTGCAATCACAGTACAATGACAACCGTACGCTTTAATCGGGTAGTAGTAACGCCAAAATGGATCGTTAGCGGGGCGAATGGTGCCATCAAGCTCAACGTGTGACGGACGTGGGTGCGCATTGTCGTTGTGTTGATACTCCCAGTAAGGCATCACATCAGCAAGATCTAAATGCTGTTGCAATCGTCCGCGGTTATATGCCGCATAAACATTCGTATCGTAAATAATCCGTGTGCGCCAGTTACGCCCACCGTTATATTGCCAGCCGGTTTTGGTAACAATCTCATCAAAGCGCTGGCGAAAGCCTTCTAGTGTTTCGCCACGCTGAATTGCCTCATCTACCGCTTCTCGTATCGCGACTAGCACTTCATTGCGATTTGCTCCTGCCACTATGAAAAAGTAATCGTGCTCTTCGCCAAGCACATCAAGATAACTATTCGTTGGCAGGTTAAGCTTCTTCGCAAAATAGCGAGCTTGCTCTTTAAAGCTAAAGCCACTTTGTACCGTCATTTTTTGCCCTCTTCAACCACGCTATAACGCCCAGCAAACTCTGCGACGGTGCTTGCCCATGCCATCACTTTGGCATATTCGGCAAAGGTCAGCTCCGGAATCAGACTGTCCAGCTGGTTGCGAAACTCTTCCAAACTCTCCGCTTGTGAGAGCTTGTCTTGCACCTGTTGTAACCAGCTTTCGACATAAGGTTCCCCCTCCACTTCAAGCTGTTCGACAATGCCGTCAGCGATATTTTTGGGCATTTCTGGTTCAGCAAACTGGGCTTGTTGGGCTTGTGGCTTATCCGTCTTTTCAGCGACTAACTCAATATCGCCGTCTTCAAAGTTGTAAGTGCGTTGCAGATATTGCGGAGTAAACTTCACACCGACACGCGATAAAATTTCATCACGCTCCGCCTGTAATTTATCTACACTTTCTTGCTCAAAGAGTTCGAATTTCGGTAATTGGTCAACCGCAAAATTGAGTTCACAAAGCCAGTTTAAAAGCTGGTTAAACACGCTTTCAACCAGCCGCGCGTCATCGTTACGGATATCTTCCAGCACTTCTAATCCTGCTGTCGCGCTGGCGCGATTACTGTCCGCTTCGGTGGTTTGGTCTTGCCCTAAAATGGCAACACTGATTTCGGACTTGCAGTAACGTAGAAAATCATCAAATACTTGTGAGCTACCGCCTTTGCTGGCACTTTCTAGTAAATCAATTGAGCTATCATTGGGGATAGCCGCCACGGCAGTACCAAGCATTTGTTCTAAACTATCGAGCAAGTCTTCTGTTTCTATTTGGGTGGCAGTACGAGGATGTTTCCCGACTAGCCACGGCGAGCCATATTTTTCGGTAAACTCCAGCCAAAATTTAAAGCCGCCTTTTTTAAAGGTTGCTGCCCAAAAACACTTACTTAAATCACCTTGCCCGTAAGGGTTTTCGTACGTTGCGTCTTGCGTTGCAAGCAAAAACTTTTTCTCCGGCAATGCAATACCATCAAAATAATGGTCTTTAGTGCGTAGTTTTAATTGATTATCTTCATCAAAGACAAACCATTCAGGTGGTTTACCTTGGATATCCACCGGCTTCCAAATGCTATCTTCATAAGTCCAGAGAATTTCTAACGCCTGATAACCGAATAAAGTGGCATTTAAAATTTGCGAGATAATGTGATTTAGCGGCAGTTCATCAAAAATAGCATTAAGTTGTTCATCCACCTCCTCACGTCCAGTTGGCGTGATTCGCCACTCTAAGCCTTTAACCGCTGCCTTACGGCGACGGACACAACCGGCAACATGACTATCCGCTAACACTTCGCGATAAGCACTGATGTCACGCCCCATTTTTTTAAGTACAGGATCAGGATTGGGGAGATAATGTCCGATTGCGTAATAATCTATCGCTTGCGCGCGTGTCGCAATCACATTGATCATGTCTTGTTTTTTATTCATCTGCTGTTACTCCTAGCACGCAGTTAAAAATGCAAATAAAAATAACCAACCCCATCCATCTAAGCCAAGCCATAGCAATGCACAGCCACCTATTACACATAATGATGCAAATACATAATGCATTATTCATACCCCTTCGTTAGTTGAACACTTTGTCGCGGTTTACGACTTGACGCCATTACCGGCGTTAGCACCGCCTCTTTCGCCGCAAGCAACGCTAAAAAACACGCCCAGGTCCGGTCAGCGTGTCCAGAGTTATCATTTTCCGCTACAAAGCGTGGTTGCCCCGTTGCCCCGGTCACTTTTTTGAGCTTATGTAAATCTTCGCGCAGCAAGGTATCACCTTGCGGTATCCGTATCCTTCTGTCTTCAAACGCATTTTTGCCCACGGTTGCCAGGTTAAGTTTAGTGGCAACGTTAAATAGCACCCCTTGTACCCGTTGCTTACCATGCTCATATTGTGCGTCCTCAACCATTTTTTCACCCATCCCTGTTTGGTCGAGATTACAAGCAATCACGTTGTATTGACGCATTACGCGATCAAGTTCAGCGAGTTGCTCGCGCAACGCGACGCGTTTGAGGGTGATAATCTCACGCGTCCAATAGACATCGCCCACCAACTCAATCACCCAAATCACCGTCAAGTCACCGCGCACCGCAATATCCATCCCAACAAAACACGGGTTGCCGGTGTAATGCTCTGGCTTGCCAGCGAGCGGGTGTTCGACGCCATCAATTAAATTGTAGCTTAGCCAGCTACTTGCCTCATCGAGCCATTTGAGTTCAAACTCTTGCGCCCACGCGTCCTCGTCGTTTAAGCCTTTGCGCAGCTGTTCAATATCACGCGGCAGCCCATCAGCGACCGCTTGATAAATATCGACCGTATGTCGCGACCATTCGGTATTGTCAAGGTCAGTCATCAACTCATAAAATTTATTGCCTTTGCCGTTGGGCGTGGAAACCACTCGCAATTTCCAACCGGCGGAAATCACCGGGAACAAGGCTTTCCAAATTTCACGGCTGTCTTGGTGGAAAGCAAACTCATCTAAAAACACATTGGCACTAAAACCACGTGCGGTGTCCGGATTGGCGGGTAGCGCGGTGATTTTGGAGCCGTGCGGAAAAATCACCTCTAAGGCGTTAATGGTGGGGTCAAACGGCACTTCGGCGATTTTGCAGGTGACGCCCACCGCCTCAAGGTGGCGTTTAACGCCCTCATTGATTGCCTCTTTGGCTTGGCGCTCCCCTCGCGATAAAATCACCCAACGGGTTTTCTCGCCACGTGCTTCGGCAGCCAAACAATCCAACACGATTTCAAGGGTAGTGGTAAAGGTTTTGCCGGTCTGACGGGCAAACATTGCTACTTTAAAACGGCTGTTATCCTGTAGCCAACGCTGTTGATAGCCATACAATAGAGTGTTAGTCGCCAATGCCATAAACCGCTCTCATCATTTTTTCCACGTCGGCGATTGCCATTCCGGATTGTTTACCGGCTTCTTCAACCGCTTTGGCGGCTTGTTCCAGTACTTCTTTGCGGATTTTGCGTTCACGTTCGTAGTTGGTGCTTTGAGCCTGTTCAATCCGCTGGGAAATTAAGGCAAGCTGGTTTAAAAATTTCGGATCTTTAATCCCTGTTTCATCGACGTTTAAGGTCAGTTCAAACGCCATTGTTTTTACCGCTTCCATCAGCAACTTTCCAATATCGGTTTGTGGTGTTTCGCCTAGTTGCTTTGCCCACACTTCAGCAATTTCTCTCGATTGACGGATTTTTGCTCCAAATTTTTCCATTCGAGAGGCATAACGGTTTAAACCGGTGCGACTTAATTGCATCGACTCCGGCAATCCACAATCAGCAATGAGGTCATTAATTTCTTGTAGGATTTCTTGCTGTGAAAACTGTTTATCACGCAACATCATTGCCAGTTGGGTTTTGATATTAGGCGGTAGTAAATCGACTTTTGAGGCACGTCCCCGCGTAGCTTTTTTGACACTAAGCTGTTCCATATCGCCACCTTTCTAACGAAAACCGTCAATAAACGGATTTTTCTTCACGCCTTCAACCGTCGCTTGATTTTGACTGACATCAAAACCTCGTGCGGTTAATTTGGCAATTCGCAGATGCCCAAAATCACTCACGGTCACTAAGCCTTGCTCTGCCAGCCAATTTAGTTGAGTACGAACCACATCTCGACTAATACGATGCCCATAGAGTTGTAAGCAATCTTGCAACACCTCATCATTGGCACTGTTGTTGTTTTCTGCTAAAAAATGCAATAACAGCATTCGTTGGTCTTGTGCAAAAATATTGTACTTATCCATTTCTTACTTCCTTTTCAATTAGCAGTTGTACTTGATGACTTAACCCCTCGACTTTCGTTGCTATTTTGTCGCTTTTACCATCCAGTTTTGCCATTAAGATTTTAATTTCTGCCAAATCTGAAGTAGTCGGCAAGTCTTGTACTTTCGTTTCAAGCGCATCTAAGCGATGTTCATTTGTACTGACCGTTTGACGCAAACTGTGCATTTCTTCGCGTTTGATATACTTGCTATCCATTGTCAGTCGCACAATAAATCCAACAAAACCTGCCACCGACAAAATAATCCCCCAGTGCTTTTGTACCACATCAAGGATTTCGGTCATTCGTTGCCTCCTTGCAAATTGCACGATAAGTTTGGTTATGCACTAAGATTTGGCGCAAGGTTTCTGTTGTGTCATTGCGACTTGCTTTAATCAGACTAAAGCCGGCACAACTGCTATTCATCACGTAAGTCGCCGGCTTGCTGCAAGCGGTTAATGACATCATCACGACTAACGCCACGATTGTTTTCTTCATTTTTAGCTTTCTCCTGATAATTTTTCACTTGTGTATCAGCCACTGCTTTTTGTTGTTGTAGCTGTTGTGCAATCTGTTGATAGTGAGCGATAGTCTTTTTCGCTTGCGCAACTTTGATACTAAAGCAAGCAATTAATCCAATAATGACTATAGCAATACCAGCAATGACATATACGGTTAAACTCATCCCTTATCCCCTTTATTAAGCGCATTGGCAAAACCTTTGGTCGCTGCGCCACCTGCACAAAAAACAGCAAAGGCCATAAAGAGCTCCGGCGTGTAACTACGGTCGAGATAGACGCAATATGTTAAAATTCCCGCCATCAAGACTGCACCAAAGAATTGAATAAACGCAGTTGTACTAAGACGACCGTTGTCGTTAGTGATTAATTCACTTAATTGCATATCAATCTCCTAAAAATAATTTGTGCTTTTGTTAGCCCGTCATTATGCGCTTGACTTTGTATAGCTAATTTACTTTGTTGACCGATAAACCTTGGTCCATGCACTTTAATTCGTTTTAATTTTGACTTTAATTTTTTAGCTTGCTTGTTCATCTTTACTCCGTTTATCACGCCATAACACATAGCGGTATTTAATTTGGTCGCCAAAACACGCGCCGATTGCCTCACCAACTTTAAAACAGCAACCGATAATTAGAGTGGTAACAATAATGGTTATTGCGCTCATTTTTTTGCTCCTCAATCATTAAACAAATGGTCGGTGTTAATCACCTCACCGCTGTCGAGCCACGCCCAGACGTCAAAGCATGGACAATCTTTGAGCCATTCGTTCGGGGTAATTGTGCCGTCGCCATTCAAATCGGGCGATAAATCGCGGTGTCCACAGATTTTGGCGCTTGGATGTTGACTTTCTAATTCGCACAATAAGCGATGCAATGCTTGCCACTGCTTGGCGGTGTAACGACCAAAATTTTTGCCGTCAATGCTGATACCGCCCACTAGACAGATACCAATGCTGTTTTGGTTATGTCCTTTGACGTGAGCACCGGTTTCGCCAACTTTGCGACCCGTTTCGACCATGCCGTCAGTGTCGATAACATAGTGGTAACCAATGTGTTGTAGATATGGATTAAAGGTGCGATACGCCCACGATTGACGCTGAAATCCGCGTTGTTGATGCCAGTGGTCGATGACTTGGGCTGCGGTTTCGGTTTTATTTCTGAGCTGCTTGCCGTTTTGGGTAGCGGAGCAGTGGATGACAATTTTTAGGATAGGTAATGACATAAAAAACTCCCTTTAAACTTGGTTTAAAGGGAGTTTAAAACTTAGTGGTGATTTTTGATTTTAAAGTGCTTTAAAGACTTATCGACGACAAATACTTTCGCACGGAATCCCGTCTTTATCTCGGTCAAGACGAGATAATCCGCATTGCTCTAGATGGTATTTGGCTTCTTCGCAACTTCTCATTTCTTTGCAGTAGCGCTTCCCATCATCGCAACTGTATTCTTGCTTAGTAGCATAAGCAAAACCGCTAACACAAATTAATATAAAGATAGTAATATTTTTTATCATGCTATTATTCCTCAATTTCAGCAAATGACATAATGCCCGTATATTGACTTATTGAGATACCGTATTGTTTACCATTAAGAATAAATGATTTTTGAATATCTTTTTTTGACTTTCCCCACTCCGTTATCGCTTCAGTAGTAAGCGTAATAAATTTTTTACCAACAGTCTTCATTGAGTTTTTTCCATCAAAAGCGGATAAAAGTGCAGAATTACTAAAAAACATAATTAAATTTTGATCTCCGCCATCTGCAATAGGGACTACATTAGTTATTAAACTCTTTACTTTAAGTGTCTTTTTGTCAACGGTAATCACCACTGAAAAATTATCTGAAAATTGATAACTAGCAACATCATTCACTTCACCCGTCTGAATCTTAAGCGACTCGCTCATTCTAAACGGCGATTCCATACTAGCAAGATTTGCATTCACTCGTTTCGCAAATTGCGACACTGTTAAGCCGATATCCTGAGCAAAAGAGGTGGTTGGTAAAACAAAAAACAGGCATAAAATAGCGGTATATTTTTTTATTGAGTTCATTTGATTTTTCTTTATGTTTGATAAACTTATTTTAGTATAAGACAAATACAAATAAAAAATCCCACCTTAATTAAGATGGGATTTAGTAAATGTGCAATAGATCACATTTATTCGTTATTCTCTCGTTCTCGCTGTTCTGTCATGGTTAAAATTATTTGTAGACTTTCTTTTTGTTGACGGCTCGCATCCGCTAATACTGCTAGCAAGTCCGACATACCTATTAAATCAGGCGTTGCACTATTTTCAGCAAGTTCAGTGATATAACTTAAAAAATGCAATGCCCCTATCATTCGTTCATTATTTCTTAACAGATCTTCAAATTCAATTCTTAACATAATCTCGCTCCTTATTTTTTCAATACAACACCAACAGCACTTTCTGAGCGATTAATTTGACGAGCAATCGCTGCTTTTGTCATTCCTTGGGCGTATAAGCGCTTAATTTCGCTTTTTTCTGCCTCATCAAGGCGTTGCCCTTTGCGAGGGTGGAGCGGTTTGCCGTGGTTGCTTTTCAGCAAGCTGTTTTCACTTTCCAGTAAGGCGATATAGCGGTCTTTGTCAATGGCGATTTGATTTTGTGGTAAGGGGGACATTTGTCCTTGATGGAGGAAGGTAGGAATAACTAATTGTTGTTGAGCCAGCTGGCGTGCGGCTTTTTCCATTTGGATAAAATATCGGCGAGCTTGTTGCCCTAATTCTGAACGCTCAAGCATACAAAGCTCTTTCGCCATATCAAGGGTGATGTGATAGTCTTTGCTAGGTCTTCCAAAGAACCCCTCACTTTTCCCCAAAACTGGGGAAAAGTCTTCATTTAGGATAAAACCATAATCTGAAATGCGATCTTTAATCCAAGTTGAAAAATCTCTTTTCACTTTCAAAAGCGAATGAAGATCACGAGCATTGATAAGTTGAACGGTTTGATTTTGAAGTGAACCTGTAAAGGTTTTGATATTGAAGTGTGTCATTTTCATTTCCTCTGAATAGAGACCCTATTTTGAGTAGGGCGACCGACAGCTCAAAACTGTGAAAATGAACAGCGGAGTTATTCCCTTGCGGTATTATATTCCTCGCACTGTCGGTCATTGTTTAAAAAGTTTTTATTTTTTCACCGCATTTAGGTATTCTGACACTCGGGGCGTTCTGATACTCAAATTACGGATAAAAAAATAGCACCTTGGTTCGCTTGTGCTAAGCGCATTTTCGGCTTTTTGAGAGCCTGTCCGCAAAATTAACGTTTTTTTGTGTTTGCGTCAAGCGCTAAAAAGCCATTACTTGTTTTCACCAAACATATCAAACTGTCTTTTCGCTACTTCTTCCTTTTGCACTCTTTTAACAATTTGATACACCCATTGCATGGATACTCCATACTTGCGTGAGAGTTCACGGTGATTACTACCATTAAACTCTTGCCAAATCGCTAAATCACGTTCACTTAATGCAATCAATAACGCTTTTGGAATGTAGATCACTTCGCCGCCCCAGTTTTCCGCAATGCACTGAGCTAGCTCAATACCGATTTGCTTGGCTTTTTCGTCCGCAAATTGATGTTTTTTCACTAATAGCTCACGCGTATGTTCCGCTAAATCAAGGAGGATTTCTGGGGCTTTATCTTCAAAGGTTGTTTTATTTTCCATTTAATGCCTCCTGTTTTTTCTTCCACTCAACCCACAATTCATAACCGGGCATTCCCCAGATTTCTTTACCGTATTTTCTTAGTTGCTCAAGCCCCAAAATCGTGTTCATTTTTTCTTGCTGTTCTGCTTGTGTATTAGTTTGCGCTTGTTCCGCGTCATTTACCTGCTGTACTTGTGTACTCATAAACTTAGGTGCGTTGGTTTCATACACTTGTTTTAGGTAATTATGGTTTGCAAGCGGTGCGGTATTTTGAGCGTTACGGCGTTTATTTTGTACAGATTGCACAGTTTCGCTTAACGCATGAGCGAGCAAAAGTGACTGCGGATAAAGCGCAAACACTTCTTTAATTAACTTCACTGCACGACTGTTTGATAATGCAGATTTTTCAGGTCGAAATAAGCTGATATAAGCAACTAATGGACGTGCCACTTCTGCGTTACACTTTGCAATTAACGCAAGCAATTCACGTCCTGCATCGTCTTCAAGCAGCTGATCTAAATGGATATCGCTGTGGCAAATTGGGCAACGAGCAAGTTTCATAATTTCACCTCGTTTTGCGTACGTTTCTGCCATTTTTTCAGACGTTCTAAGACGATTGTACCAAGTTTATAGTCAAGGCTTTGCACGTTTAACACAATCGGCTGATTTTGTTGCTGTAAAATAGGATTAACAACGTTACGCACAAAGCTGTTTAATGCATCTTCCGAACCATCTCTAACAACGCCAGTCTTGTGCATTTCAATCCAGAGAGCGCGGATCTTTAACGCAATATCGTGTTTGACTTTTGCAACTGATGACACAGGTGAATACTTACGCTTCACCATGCGTTTAAAGCCAGACCTTTCAAAATGATCAAAGACTTTCATTAATTCAACGATAGTCATTTCTTTACAGCTGTTTTTACCAGTTTCATTACGCAAAATTAGGCGGTAAGTCTCTTCATCAATACGTAATTTATGCTTGGCGATATGTATTAACTTGATTAATTGCGGTTTTGTGTAACGCATATTTTTTATTTCCTCGTAAAACCCATTATTAACGCCTTTCGAATTTAATTTAAAAGGCGTTTAAATAAGCTTTATACAAAATCTTCTAACTTGGTATCTTGGGTAAACTCAAGGACGGTGTTAGCAATAATGCGGTTTAAAATGTGATATTGCTGCATAATATAATCTTGTAATATCATCGCTTTACCAGCATGATCGCCGCGAAGCTGTCGCACCGTTTCCGCATAGTCAGCAAATTTCATACTTCTAATTTTTAAATTTTCATCGAGTTTAAAACGTAAAATGCTACCGTATTCGTCTTCGTAGCGCATTGCTAGCGATTGCACACTAAAGCCGTCATTCATAGCTTGTCTAGCGTTATTAAGCCCCTCGTCTGTATCAAGATGACGACACGTGCGATAGATAGTTTCATCATCTGTTGCTCGACGTAGCGTAGCTTCGTAATCGAATCCTAATGAGTTGAATAATGGGGTATGGTTGTCAAGGTATTGTTTAAATTTGGTATCAATACCAAGTTTTTCAGTTGAAACCACAACAGACTTCACGCCAACTAAGCCAAACAATTCAACTAGCAAACTTAACGCCAAGTTACTGCGTTTTGACTTGTTGTTAATGACTAATATTTGCGTGGCTGGGTTATAAAAAACATTATAAAGTTCACTAGACGGCGGTAATGCTTGATACAATTCAACTCTCGCTAAATGCTCAGCATCTCTTTTCTTCATATCTTTAAATTCAATCATTTTACAAGCAATGAGTTGCTTAGTAATTTGTTTGAATTCGGCGCGAATAGAAAAATAGATACCGCCCTCTTCTAACTGCATTATCTTTTTACCTGTGATGAGATTTTTCACAATCTCAAACTTACCCTCTGTGTGCTCTGGCAATACTGCGTTTTCGAGTTTCTCAATAATATTCTCCGTTGGAAAGGTAATGCTATAGACCGCACATTGTGTCATCTTGATATAATCTTCGTAGTTCATTGTTTTTTCTCCTAGGCTAAATGTACAAATTTAAAATTTACTTCTGCTTCAATCAGCATCTCTCTCACCTTGCGTAACAAATAAACCGCTTCATCAAACTCATTATCGGCGACGTGATCATTGATAAGCTCCATCAAATTTCGTACATCATTTAAGCCTTCAAATCCTTTCTCTTTACGTTGTTGATTAATTTTCATTTTTCACCCCCAAATGGTCTAATATGCATTCTGTCGCAAATTTGACTTCTTGATATCGCCCATTTTTGATTCGCTTCTTTTCTTGCCTTTCCCGCTGCTAAGCGCCAGTACAGAGCTGCATCTTGATATTCTGCTTTTTGTTCTAACAGCACTGCTTGTTCAGCGTGGTTGTAATAGTCTTCATTTCTCATCACTACACTCCCTGCTCAAACGGTGTAATCACAAAATCTTCTACACCTTTTTTGATGGTGATCCCTGTTACAGTGGCTGCAATGTCTGGCTCTGCTAACATTGCTTCTTTATTCGGCTCATCTTTGCTGCGGATAAAGCGACTTAAACCTAATTGACGTAACCGTTCTAATACATCTTCCGCTTTGCGGATCAACACGCTCGGCGGACGTTGTCGCCACTGCACTTCGCCAGTATTGAAACTGCCTGTTTTTGTTTTGCCGTTATTAGTGAGTTCAGCTCGATTCGCTTCACACCAAACCTCAATCGCTTTTTGCAATGGCTTAATTCGCTCTTGTAATTCAGCAATCTGCGGTGCGTATTTTTCAGTAATCGCCGCAAGTTCGTCGTTTTGGTGTGTCGCAATACGTTGTAATTCACGCTGCAAATCGCCAACTTCTTTAATTGCAACTTCAACTTCTTCGCGTGTTGTATAGCGCACTGTGTCGCTTTTTAGTCTTGTTTTTTGTGCCATAGTTATTCTCCTAGTTTATGGTCGTTAAAGTCTGTGTCTGGATAATGTTTCTTCAAATATTCGTAGATTTCTTGCTCGTGTTCTGGGCTTAGCGGCGTTTGAAATTCGCCATGTTCCAACTTCCACTCTCTATCCGCTTTTTGTTGCCAGCACAACTGATCACACTCTGTCTCTTTTGGCTCCTGTTGGCAGGCAGTAAGTAATACCGCAAGCCCGATCATCATTAATCTTTTCATTTCGCACCGCCTTGCAATTTCATTTTTGCTGAATAAATCCAGTCATAATTCAATGGTTGGTTTTCACTTTTCGCACTGATCCACGCCAAGCGTAAGATTTGAGTCAGAATACGTAACCCACCTCCTTGTTTGCAGATACTACTAAGGAGAGCAATCAACTTCTTGTTTTCGCTGTCTAATTGCCAAGCCTCTGCGATAGCAATAATGTCTTCCACTTGGCTTTCTTTTATGCGTTTGTGATCAGATATTCGCGACCAAAGACGAGCATATTCGTGTGTTTGATGCATGCCACCACGTAAACGGGTATATACTTTGTCATTGCCAATTAACACAAACCCAATTTGACATTGCTCTTGAATTAAGCGAATTTCTTCTAAGGTTTCATAAGGGAGATGATCTGCTTCATCAATAATAAATAACCCTTTGGTGTCGGTAAGTTTTTCACAATTAAACGAGATAAATTCCCTTTTCGTTTTGGTACATCATTTAAACCAAGCTCTAACGCCATTTCATACAGCGTTTCGCTTAAACTTGCCCGACTTGGATTGGCGGTAATCATCCAGACATTAGGATTTTGCTGTTTATAGGCTTTTGCAGCAGTGGTTTTCCCCACACCACTTGCCCCATAAACTGTCGCCATTGTGCTGAGTAAATGTGCGTAACGTAATGTTTCCATCACATCTTCAGCTGTCGCTGTTTTGATAAAATCAGGGGCAACCATAAATTTCGCTTGGCGTTCTTGGCGGTGCTCTAACCAGCTAAGTAATAATTGAGAAATTTTGTCGGTATTGCCTTGATATTTTTCATTTAAGTAACTTGATAGCGCGCCACTGGTTACACCAATTTCTTTAGCGAGTTTTGCTTGACTTATTTCTGCACTTTCAACAATTTGCTTAATTTGTTCAATGAGGGTCATGGGTTAATTCTCCTGTTCTCTTAATAATTGAGCATAAATATCTAGCCCTTTGTTTAAATCGGTTTTTTTTGTTGGTTTGGGTTGATAATGCTCATCATCAACTACTTTTAATGCGGCACTACCGTCAAACGCTGGCAACGGTTTAATTTGTCGTGGTTTAGCAAGATCTGCATCAGGGGTATCAATAAATTTTTTGCGATACTGTTCATATTCCGCAGCAGACGCTTTTTCTTGTGTATCAAGCAGTTTTTTCGCTAACTTACTTTCTTGCGTGTCAAATCTGCGTTGTTGTCTTGCGCCTTCCATACTGTCAAAGGCAACCGCCTCTTCACATTGAGCATCACACAGATACACGCCATTTAAATCATAAACATGGACCGTGCCGTGCAGGTTGTCAGGATCAAAGCGTACGACCACCTGTGAATACTCACCACCTTGTAAAGCAGGTGAGTAGTAGCGATTTTGTTGCCCGTTAATGCGATACCCCGCTTTCAATTTAAAGCAACCGTGTTTATCCACTTTGGTGCTTTCGCCCAACATCATTAGCTGTCTAAGTTGTTCTTCGCTTGGCTTAATCGCGTCGATTTTTGCGTAATCTCTTATCCAAAGCTCATCAGCGCTGTAAATCCCTTCCCCTAGTTCAGTTTGTCGACCTTTTTTACTGTTCCAAAGCCGTACACCCTCTTCAACTACTTGCAAAAATAAGGCTTTATTTACGCCTTTTTTGTATTGGTAATCTTCAGGGCGATTAACGACATCAAAGCCTGTAAAATAACCCTCCAATCTAGGATCTAAATCAATGTAGCTCGGCAATGCGTCGCGTCTAAAAGCACGTTCAATCGGTTTTGCTCGACCATTCCCTCTACCTTTAAACACTAAGGTGCGGATAACTTTAATACCGAGTCGCTCTAACAAACCTTCTACTAAGATCTCTTTGTTACGTTTACCCCGTTTTGTTTGAGTTGAGGTCTGTAAATCTGAGGCTGCACGAGTGTTATCCATTAAGATTGTTTTTGGTATGCCGTATTGCTTGATAAGGCGTAATGTCGCTTGGCGTATTTGATCACCGTTTTCGCTATCATCGACACACCACGCTAAAATGCGGCGAGTACGAACATCTTGCCAAAACCATGTTTTAGGTCTAATTGGTCGGCTGCCATCTTCATACCAATCCACAAATACGTTATGTTGATAACCATCGCCATTAACAATTTCTAAGGCATCAAGATGGGCAACTGTTCTTTTTTGCGGTTTAATAATTTCTCGTAATGTATGTTCACCGCCACGCGCTAAGGCTAATTCTGCAGCACTAATTTCTCGTTTCACTTTACGCTTTAAACCGCTTAAGCTCGGAATTGCCCAACCATTTTCTTCAGCAGCTAAACTGAGATGGTAGTAACAAGCGTTAAATTGAGGTTGGCTTTTACGTAGATAAAGTTTTAGGAAATATTTCCACGCTGTATCATCTATTTCGGCATAGCGATTCGTGCTGTCTCGCTCAATGCGATCTAATAAAAGCGGTAGCCAGTTGCTTTGTGGGTGATTTTTCACTTTGTACCACCAACGCTTTAAACTGCCTCGGCTAACAGTTTCACCTTCTTGCCCGTTAAAACTCTCAACAACCAGATCAATGGCTTCCATCAACTTGTAACGTAAATCTAAGAGCTTTTTCAGCTTTATTACCGCAGCAAAACGATGTTCTGCACGGCGTTCTTGTTCGTTGGTGGCAGAGGCAAGGACATTCCAGGCGCTTTCGGTCATTTGCTTTTCAGCCTGTTTTTCCACCGCACTTTGTTTTGACGGCTTGCTGTTTTTAAGCAAATATTCTGCTTGGACTTCTTGGGGGAGGGAGGTGAAGGCGTATTCAAATACGTTGCCTTTTGCTCCAGCTTTGCGACGGCGTTCCCAATTTTCAGCTTTAGCTTTTTTAGTTACACCTTGAACGGTAGTTGGAAGTCCGCTTATCCCTAAAATATTTTTTAATTCGACCCACATAAGCGGTTCTCCCGTTCCGCATAACGTTTTGCCCAAATTTCTTGAGGTGGCACCCCAATGGCTTCAGCGATAATGCGTTCACCTTTCGGATAGCTCATTCTTAACGCGTTTTTTAGCGTTGATGGCGATAATCCCGCCTTAACAGATAGCGATGCTAATGTGATATTTCGCTCGTGTAGCTCATACACAATTCGTTTTCTGCTCCAGTCTTTTTTCATAAAACATTCCTTGCATTTCCTTTAAACTCAATTTGGTTTAAACTTGGTGTAAATCTAAAGTGTTACACCCAAAGATTAAGTTAATCTTAACTTAATCTATTGGTTTAAGTCAAACGGTTTAAGTTAATTTTTAGAAGATTTTTCTAACTTTTAGTTAAGTAATTGAAAAAATTAAAGAATTTAAATCTTGATTTCTATCTTTTTAACTTAATCCAAAGTTTAAGTTAAGGTATTTTAAAATGATCCAAGAATGGTTTGAAATGAAAGAACTTGTAGGAGTTGGTGGATTACCTACAACTGTACAAGGTATAACCAAAAAAGCTAAGTTAGAAAATTGGCAAAGAAGACGGGTAGCTGGGGTTAAAGGAAATGTATTTGAATATTATGTTGGGGATATGCCTCCTGCCGTACAGCAGGCTTTGGGCTTTGCTCAGCCTTTAGAAAAAACGATGGATAAACCCGTGCCACTCAAATCGCATAGCTTGCCTGAGTTGCCAATAGAGCAAGCAATAAATGAAGCTGAACAAGCCTTACAAGCCTTACAGCGGGCTATAGAACGCCAAAAACCAAAGAATAACCCTATACTTGATGGACAGCCTTTAAAAGTAGAAGAAATGACAGTGATCCGCAATTATCGCAAAACGGACGACAGAGGAAGAGAGGCTATTTTAACGTTATCTTTTTCAATGCTAGGTTTTACAACAAATACTACCAGTGATAACGACAAGGATGAAGCAATCGCTAAGGCAGCGAATGGATCTTAACCAGCAAGCAAGTAATGACCCACATTTTAATTTGGTTTAAATGCTATTTTAACGGACATTAAAATTTCTCACTTTAGGTGATTTTTTTCGGGCATTTCAGCATTTTTTCTCATTTTATATGGTTTCTATATTTTACCTACAAAAAAGGCTTGATATTACGTCAAGCCTTGTCATTCCTAATTTCTTTACCCGCTTATTCCAATTTTTTCCAACCAATTCCCTATTTATTTTATTTCTCATTTTATGTGGTTCTTCACAATCATCAAATTGAATAAATTTGATGATGGGCTTAATCCGAATATTTTTAGTATTGTTAGTAAAAATATTTTTACTAAAGGTTATCATTTCTTCTTCGGGGAGAAGTGTTGATAAATAATAACGTTGTTGTGGTTTTAAAATATTAAATTGATTGAATTTTAGATTAATAAAACGATTATCAATAATACGATCATTAAATGTATAGACAGCGTACCAAGCCACTTGCTGAATAGATTTTTTTGATTGATTTTGGATTGAGTAAGTTGTAGCAAAAGAGATAGTTCCATCAGGTTCACGTTGCATATTTTGTGAGATAACTCTAATTTCAGCAGAAAATGGAATTTGGATATTTGGCTTGATTGATGAATGAGGAAATACATCAGCTAAAGTCATCTGACTGTAACCAAAAAAAGTGATAAAAATTCCTAGTATTAAAGTAATTATCCGCATTAGAATATTAACTGACTGACTGACTGACTGACTGACTGACTGACTGACTGACTGACTGACTGACTGACTGACTGACTGACTGACTGACTGACTGACTGACTGACTGACTGACTGACTGACTGACTGACTGACTGACTGACTATATTTTTCATTCATAAATCTAAACCTAATAACTAAATCATCATTAATTTATAAAAGAATTAAGTAATTATATTTGTGAATTTTATAAATGAGGTGATATCGAATTATTATAGTAAGAAAATTGGGTAAAAGAGAGTTGGTAATATAAATCATTGAAAAGAAAGATTAATATAAATAAATGTAAGTAAAGTGAGAAACTAATGAAGACAACAGAAAAACATATTCATATTTTGGGAATTTGCGGTACGTTCATGGGAGGGCTTGCGATTGTAGCTCGTGAATTAGGTTATAAAGTGACAGGATCAGATGTCAATGTATATCCACCAATGAGCGTATTTCTAGAAAAAAGTGGGATTGAAATTATTCCTAATTATGATGTTGCACAGTTACAACCTGCACCTGATTTAGTAATTATCGGTAATGCAATGAAACGAGGAAATCCTTGTGTTGAATATGTGTTAGATAACAACCTACCTTATATGTCAGGACCACAATGGTTACATGATCATTTATTACGCGATCGTTGGGTTTTAGCAGTATCGGGAACACATGGAAAAACAACGACCACAGGGATGTTAGCTTGGATTCTTGATCAAGCAGGGTTAGAACCAGGCTTCTTAATTGGTGGTATTTCAGGTAATTTCGGTATTTCTGCTCGATTAGGCAAATCGCCTTTTTTTGTGATTGAAGCAGATGAATATGATACTGCGTTTTTTGATAAACGTTCTAAATTCATTCATTACAATCCAAAAACATTAATTATCAATAATATTGGTTTTGATCATGCAGATATTTTCGATAATTTAACTGCGATTCAACGCCAATTCCATCATATGATTCGTACCATTCCATCTAAAGGACGCATTTTATCATTTGCTGATGAAACTAGTGTAAAAGAAACATTAGCAATGGGATGTTGGAGTGAGCAACAGTTTATTGGTAAAGATAAAGAGTGGTATGCACAACGTTTACGTAATGATTGTACTGAGTTTGAAGTGTTCCATAATCAGCAAAAAGTAGCTGAAGTAAAATGGAATATTGTTGGGCAACATAATATGTTTAATGCGTTGATGGCCATTGCTGCAGCGTATCATGCGGGGGTAAGAATTGACACCGCTTGTCAAGCATTAGCGACCTTTGTCAATGCAAGTCGTCGCTTAGAAGTAAAAGGCGAAGTAAACGGGATTACTGTTTATGATGACTTTGCTCATCACCCAGTTGAGATTGCAGCAACATTAGCTGCTTTACGTGATAAAGTGGGTGGCGGGGTGAGAATCTTAGCGGTGTTAGAACCACGTTCTAATACAATGAAAATGGGCGTACATACTAAGGAACTTGCGCCTGCACTAGTACGTGCAGATTATGTCTTTTTATTACAACCAGATAATTTGCCTTGGGAAGTGGTTGAAATTGCGAATCAATGTGTGCAACCAGCAACTTGGGCGGCAGATTTAGATTTATTAGTGACAAAAATTGTAGAAGAGGCGAAGCCAACCGATCATATTTTAGTGATGAGTAATGGTAGTTTTGGTGGTATTCATCAGAAATTATTAACTAAATTAAAAGAAAAAGCAGGTGCAAAAAATTAAGTAATTGCCATAAAAAAGGGAAGACCTTACTTAAGTTAAAATAGTAAGTCCATTTTATGACAAATTTTATTTAATATTTTTTAGATGTTTTGTTCTAGTTAGCATTTAGGTTTCGCCCCAATGGGCGACCTCCTTTTCTTTGATTTGTAAAGAAAAGGAGGCAAAAGAAAGCAAACCCTCGCACACTTGTTGTTCCTCATTCCAATAAGATTTTCCGGGCGGCAAAAAACAGAGATTTTTCTCACTACGTTCGAAAAATGCTCACTTTTTTTGCCTGAAAATCTTATTTGCATTCGGGCAAGTGTGAGAGGGAACCCATTAAACATTTTATTAAGATTTGTGACTAAATTTAGGTTTGTCAATAGTCTGAGACCTTACTTGAGTTAAAACAGTAAGGTCTTTTTGTTTATTGAGAGAGTCTAATAAAATGGCTATGAACCAATCATACCGCCATCATCTTTTTGAATCACCACAGTTCCTGAACGCGGGCGAGATTTTCCAGAAGCATCTGGCCAGGTTGAAATAGCAGTTACTTGTGTTGGATCTGTAACGCCTGAATCTGGTTCGCCAGGATGTTGAATATTAATAAACATAGTTTTGTTATCAGGGGTAAAAGCAATACCTGTGATTTCACAGCCATTTGGCCCAGTTAGGAAACGTTTAAAACGCCCTTCTTCTGGAATAACGGCAAGCATTTGGTTATTACCCATCCCCTCATACGCTTTTTTATTAATGGTACTAGAGGAAACATCAGTCTGTACCCATAATACGCCATTTGGTGCAAAGCGTAAGCCATCAGGACTACCGAACGCATCGCCTTTAATATTGCCTTGTCCTTTTTCATTATTACCGGCTAGTGCGAAAATATCCCAAGTAAATTTCTCCGCAGTACCTTTACCTTCAGCTTCTTGCCAGCGAATAATATGACCGAATTCATTTTTATCCCGTGGATTAGCCTTATCTGTTCCTGGTTTGCCTTCTTTGCCACGTTGTGAGTTATTGGTTAAGGTACAATAGACATTCCCTTTCACGTAAGGATCGGCAGCAATCCATTCAGGACGATCCATTTTTGTTGCGCCAAGTTTATCCGCAGCCATTCTTGTTTTTACAAGTAAATCACCTTGATTTTCAAAGCCATTTTCAACGGTTAAACCATTCTGACCAAAGACTAAAGGCAACCAATCACCAGAACCATCGTCATTAAAACGTGCGACATAAAGGGTACCTTCACTTAACAGACGCATATTGTGAGCACGATCATTTTCACGATATTTTTCTTTTGACACGAATTTATAGATATATTCAAATCGCTGATCGTCACCCATATACACCACAGCATGACCATCGTTACTAATATCTAACATCGCCCCTTCATGTTTAAAACGACCGAGTGCAGTATGTTTTACTGGCGTAGAAGAAGGATTAAATGGATCAATTTCTACAACCCAACCAAAGCGGTGTGGTTCATTAGGTGTTTTATCAGTATGAAAACGATCATCAAATTCATACCAACGATATTTATCCTCTTTCTCTTTTTGCATAATACCGTAACGCTTATCGAGAGCTGTGAAATTACCGCTGTCACGCACAAAAATATCGCTCCAGTTTTCTTCACAAGTGAGATAAGTTCCCCACGGAGTTTCACCATTAGCACAGTTTTGCATTGTCCCTAAAACCATTTCGCCTTTTGGATCGGCAGCTGTTTGCATTAATTTATTACCACGAGCTGGGCCAATGAGATGCATTGGCGTATGTGGCGTAATTCGGCGTGCATATTTTGATGGACGAACAACTTCCCACTCGCCATTATTTTTCTTCACCTCAATAATCGAAATACCCATCGCATTTTGCGATTTTTTAACTTTATCTGCATTCCAGGTTTTATCACCATCAGGGAATAATAGCCCATTATCAACATATTCATGATTCATCACTAATAAACCATGTTCATTGCCATTTTCGAGAGGAAAATAAGCCATACCATCATGATTCATACCTGCTTGTGCAGCTTGTTCTTCTGCAGTATTTGATGTGTCTGGTTTAAACGCAGGGCTATTGCCATCAATCCCTACCGGATCTCCCCACAAATAGAAAGGTGACGCGCGATAACCTTTTGGCACAACAACAGTATCCGTTGTAGAAAAAGGAACCGCTGTAAAATCTAAAGAGGTCATTCGACGAGGGAGAGCTGATGAAGCGGCAAATAGATTAGGTGAGATAAAGGCAGAAGGAAGTAGCGCGATTGCACTAGCGATGCCACCCATTTTTAATATCTTACGGCGCGATAAGTGAACATCTAATACTTCAGAAATTGAAGGATTATTCGAGGGATTCATATTAACATTTTCTTGTAATGAACGAGTCATTGCGATTCTCCTTGCATGATGAAAGTAATTTGCGCAATGAAGTATATTGGGGAAATATGACAAATTGATGACGAAGATTCACTTTATAAGGTATAGGGGAAAACTTTATCTTTTAGAAAGGATTTAGACTGTATTTAAATATTCAATTTAGTGACAAAGTTTAGGTCACTCTAGAAAGTGTTAAATAGTGATTAAGTTTTATGTCTAAGTATAGGCTATTGTTAATAATCTAAATTTCGCCCTTTAGCAAGGGCGAAACCTAAATGGAAGAATAGAATTAAACAATGTATTTGTTACCAAATACAAACAGTAATAGCTTACTCTAAACCCAAATGTTGGCGATAAGCAAGCAATGTATTTTCCATTAACATTGCTACGGTCATTGGTCCAACACCACCTGGAACAGGCGTAATATAGGCTGCACGTTGTTGCGCAGTTTCAAACACAATATCACCAACGACTTTGCCATCCACACGATTAATTCCCACATCAATCACAATCGCCCCTGGTTTTACCCATTCACCAGGAACAAGATGTGGCTTACCAACAGCAACGACTAAAATATCAGCTTGTCCAACCAATTCAGCTAAATTTTTTGTGAAACGGTGAGTAACGGTAACGGTACAGCCTGCTAATAACAATTCCATTGCCATTGGGCGGCCAACGATATTTGATGCACCAACAATAACAGCGTGTTGTCCGTGTAAGTCAATGCCTGTGGTGGCAAGTAATTTCATAATGCCATAAGGTGTACAAGCTCGCAGCGTTGGAATACGTTGACACAATCTACCAACATTGTATGGGTGGAAACCATCAACGTCTTTAGCGGGATCAATTCGTTCAATTACTTTCACACTACTGATATGTTTTGGTAGTGGTAATTGGACTAAAATGCCGTCAATACTATCATCTTGGTTTAGTTGATCAATTAAGTTGAGTAACTCTTGCTCAGAAATGGTATCAGGAAGATTAAATGATTTAGATTGGATACCGACTTCAAGACAACTTTTGCGTTTGTTTTCTACATAAATTTGTGAAGCAGGATTTTCACCAACTAAAATAACGGCTAGACCTGGTGAACGATGACCTTGCTGCACAATAGCTTGGATTTTTTGATTAAGTTCAGCCTTGATTGATTTAGCCAGAGCAGTACCAGAAATAGTTTGAGCTTGCATTGATTTCTCCGTAGGTGTGTTGCATTGATTATTCGGGGCTAGATTTTCTCAAAAAAAAGCCTGTTTGATAAGGGTATGGATTAATTTTAAGCGGTTATTTTTAAAATTAAAAAAAATGATTGACGGGGGAGAAATAAAAACTATAATGCACCTCACACGTCGGCGAGTAGCGCAGTTTGGTAGCGCAACTGGTTTGGGACCAGTGGGTCGTAGGTTCAAATCCTATCTCGCCGACCATTTTTTTATCTTCACTCAGCTATTCCTATGCGCCCTTAGCTCAGCTGGATAGAGCAACGGCCTTCTAAGCCGTAGGTCATTGGTTCGAATCCAATAGGGCGTGCCATTAATCCATTATATATCAATAATTTAAGTTACTAAGTTTTAGCAATTAAGGTTATTTTTTCATAGCCTATGCAAGATAAAATCAAGTCATTGATTATTCTTTACTGATCAGATAAAAACTTCCGATTCATTTCGTTCCTTTATTAGTAAAAATTGCAAAATAGTTGAAAGAAAAAGAAAATTTATCTTGTTTCTGCGGTTGTGGTGACTAGAGAGCTTCTTTATAATAAGCAGAATTTTATCTAGCTTATTGGCGAACTATTATGTCTGAAACTAACCATTCAACAGCACACGAACCTTCTATTATTATCGGTATTGCAGGCGCTTCAGCTTCTGGAAAAAGTCTAATTGCTTCTACAATTTATAAAGAGTTATGTGAAGAATTAGGGTGTGAAGAAATTGGTATTATTTCTGAAGATTCCTATTATAAAGATCAAAGCCACCTCGATTTTGAAACTCGCACTAAAACCAACTATGACCACCCAAACTCAATGGATCGTGAATTATTATTAGAACATTTACGTACCTTAAAAGCAGGGCAAGCGGTGGATATCCCAGAATATAGCTATGTAGAACATACTAGAACAGGGAATACTAAGCATTTTGAACCTAAAAAGGTGATTATTCTTGAAGGCATTCTCTTACTGACAGATGAGCGTATTCGTGATGAGATAAATGTATCTATTTTCGTTGATGCACCACTGGATATCTGTTTTATCCGCCGTTTAAAACGTGATATGGAAGAACGTGGTAGAACAATGGATTCTGTGGTGGAACAATATCGTAAAACAGTACGTCCAATGTTTTTCCAATTTATTGAACCGTCTAAACAGTATGCTGATATTATTGTGCCTCGTGGCGGTAAAAACAGAATTGCAATCAATATTCTGAAAGCACAAATTTTGCAACTGTTACGTAAAAAATAAAAGAAAGGTGAATTGATGAGATTATGTGATACCGATATAGAACGTTATTTAGATGAAGGGAAAATTGTGTTATCGCCTCGTCCAGATAATAGCAAAATTAATGGGGCAACAGTGGATGTACGATTAGGAAATTCATTCCGAGTTTTTCGTGATCACTCTGCGGCTTATATTGATCTTAGTGGACCAAAAGAAGCGGTTTCAGCTCAATTAGAACAAGTGATGAGCGAAGAGATTATTATTGAAGATGGCGAACCTTTTTTCTTACATCCAGGCGTTCTTGCATTGGCTAGCACATATGAATCAGTCAAATTACCGAGTAATATTATTGGTTGGCTAGATGGACGTTCTTCATTAGCAAGATTAGGGTTAATGGTTCATGTCACAGCACATCGCATTGATCCAGGTTGGGAAGGCAGAATCGTTTTAGAGTTCTATAATTCAGGAAAATTGCCGTTAGCGTTACGTCCTAAAATGGTGATTGGGGCATTAAGTTTTGAAGTATTAAGTGGCGAAGCCCAACGACCATATAATAGCCGTTCTGATGCAAAATATAAAAATCAACAAGGTGCTGTTGCTAGTAAGATTAATGAGGATGCAAAATGAACAAACGTTGGGTAATTGGCGGGAGTGTTGTTATCTTATCGGGGTTAGCGATCGCAGGGTATCAACTCTCTCAGCTTAGTAATACAATTACCCAGCAGTTAGCAACAGAATATGCAATCGAACTTCCTCCTCAAAATATCAAAATTTCCTATTTTCCATTTTCTCTCCATCTTAAAAATATTGTGTATCAACAAGATACTTGGCACATCTCTGCACGAGAACTTAACTTAAAATTAAGTTATTTAGGATGGTTATCAGGGAATCAATGGATTAAACAAATTCGCCTGATTGATGGGCAGCTAACCAATCAACAACAACTTTACTTAGATCAAGTAAATGCCATTATTGATTATCAGGATTCAGGTAAAGGGCAACAAGTACAGATACTAAAAGCAGAAAATCAACAAATTACAGATCTTCAGGGGCAATTTCAATTACACCGCACACCATCACAAATTGACCTACAACAATTAGCATTGCAATGGCAGTGGCGTAAACCGATCGCACAGATGACTGCAATGAAAGTGGCGGCTGATAAAATTAGTTGGCAACAGTCACCGCAATCGCAAATTAATGCTGAAAATCTCCAAATAAATCAAGCAATGTTTCCAGCGATAAAAGCGTTAATTCATAATGAACACACGGATTTGCAGATATTCACCCCAAATCAGGGCGAATTAGCACTAAGTAAACAAAATACGAATGAACAGCAAACGGTTTGGACGATCAGTGGCAGAAAAATTGCAGCAGAGCAGCTTTCTCAACTGTTAGGCTACCAACCTTTAGTTGTAGCTGATTTTGATTTACAAGGGCAAGTAACGCAAGCTGGTGGTGAATTGGCAGACGCTGAAGTAGCGTTTATGAGTGTCGGTGGCGGACAGATCAAAGGTTTTAACTTGCTTGGCTTAGTCGGTAATTCTTTACCTTTTGCGATTTCAGGTTTGGAACAATCACTACAAGATACAACGTTTGAACATATGGAAGGTCATTTAGTTGGCAATCATAAGCAGTGGCGATTACAGCAAGGAGAAATTGTCTTGCATGATCTCCGTTTAATTGGAGAAGGCAGCATTCATCCTGTAACTTCACAATGTGAATGGCAATTTGCGATTCAACCTACCAAAGAAAGATTTGAAGAATATCACCTTAACTTAGATTTAGAGGGAGATTGTTTTTCACCGACGTATCGTATTCGTTTAGATGATGCGATCAAAAATAAATTGAAATCGAAGTTGCAGGAATTATTAGACAAAATATAACCTGATAGGTGAAAAATGTGTCGTTGGCTAATAAAGAAAGTAAGTAAAAAATATAAAGATATTTATAATGTTTTTGCTTCTCGCTCTAAGTCTGAAAAACATTGTTGTGTTGCTAATCATATTTGCTGTGTTGTGTTTATAATATTATTACTGCTTATCAATTATGATAGGATTATTGCTGAAATAACGACACCAATTCGTTGTGCAATAGCAAGTGATACAGTAAAGGTACTTATGCCATTAGAAGAATGGCAAAAACAACGAGGAATTGAGAAGTTAAGACCAATTAAAGATGAGAAACAATATTATACTTTGTTTAAAGATGAATACCATCTAACCGAACTTGAAAAACAAATAGCTCCACAGGTTATGCAAATAAACAATCAGTTATATGAATTGGATCTAATAAATCCAGATACTAAAATTGCAAGATATAGCCGTGAGCGAAATTTTTTTAATATATTTTA
>NZ_JAQIBB010000039.1:0-43997 GCF_027920745.1 Gallibacterium faecale
AATAATGCGATCTAATTGAAAGTTGAAAAAAGCCTTAATCTTCACGATTAAGGCTTTCTTTTACTACCTAATACTAACTAACGCCCTGCATTTTTCATAATGCGATCTTTCATTAATTTCCATTCACGTTCTTTAATATCTTCACGTTTATCGTGTTGTTTTTTACCTTTAGCAATACCAATCTTCACTTTAGCCCAAGCGCTCTTCCAATATAACGATAAAGCAACAATGGTATAACCATCACGATTTGACTTACCAAATAAAGAATCTATTTCTCTTTTACTTAATAACAATTTGCGTGTACGTGTTGGATCACAAACAACATGAGAAGAGGCGACATTTAATGGCGTAATATTGGCACCAAATAAAAAAGCTTCACCATGTTGGAAAATGACATAGCTGTCGCCAATATTTGCTTTTCCTGCTCTTAATGATTTAACTTCCCAACCTTGTAATGCCAGCCCAGCTTCAATTTCTTCTTCAATAAAATAATCATGTCTAGCACGTTTATTCAACGCTATTGTATTATCTTTCTTAGTTACTTTTTTCTTAGTCATTTTTTATATCCTGTCAATTTTGTTGGCTATTCTACCCAATCACTTTTGGAAAAACAAAGAAAAGCGTCCCTATTCCCAGTTATCGCTCTCTAGTATAGAATGCGCTACAATTTAGCAATATTATTTTAATATGATGAGGACATTATGTCTGAACAATCAATCTTAACTACATCTAAAGGGGCTAGAGTTGCCGTTGTTGATGGACTGCGAACTCCTTTTATTAAGCAAAATACCTTATTTAAAGAGGCAAAAGCGAAAGATCTTGGGGCTATGGTGGCGAACGAACTTTTAAGCCGTTTAGCGATTCCCAAACACAAAATTGAACAAGTGGTATTTGGGCAAGTTATTCAAGATCCCGATATTCCAAATATCTCTCGTGAGATCTCCTTACTACTAAATATGCCTCATGCGCAATCTTATACTGTTAGTAGTTCTTGTCCAACTGGATTACAAGTTTTAGTCAATTTAAGTAATAGTATCTTAATGGAAAATGCACATTATGCGTTAGCTGGCGGTGCAGACTCATTATCTAATGCACCAATTCGTTTAAATTCTCATTTAATTCAGTTAATCCGAGAAATTCTTGCCGCTAAGAGCTATGAAGAAAAATATCGCCTTTTCCGCCAAATTAGTTGGCAAGATCTCAAATTACAAGCCGTTAACCTTAAAGATCCATTAACTCAATTATCTCTCTCTGATGTTTCAGAACAGATGGCGCAAGATTTCCATTTAAATCGCCAAGAATTAGATGAATATGCTGCTCGTTCACATCGTTTAGCCTATCAAGCTTGGCAAAGCGGAGAGTTACGTCAACAAGTTATGGTTTCTTTTCCACCACCTTATGAAAAATTCGTGGTTTCAGATAACCAAATTGAACGTAATCCAAAACCAGAATTATTTGAAAAATTTAAACCGTTTAATGGTAAAAACTATGGTACTGCTACCGATTGGAACACATCTCACTCTTGTGATGGTGCAGCTGCGGTCCTATTGATGAATGAGCATACTGCTAAAGCAGAAGGATTAAATATTCTTGGTTATATTCGCCACTATACAATGACAGCAAATGATGTCTGGAAAAATATGTTTGTTGGCATTACTCATTCAGTAGCCAAAGTATTAGAAAACGCCAATATGCAGTTAAGTGATTTAGATCTTATTGATTTCCACGAAACGTCATCCGCTCAGATCCTAGCAAATTTAAAATTACTCGAATCAGATACGTTTGCACGCCAACATTTAAATCGTTCAACCGCTATCGGTTCTGTCGATATGACTAAATTTAATATTCTCGGTGGTTCAATCGCTTATGGTAATCCACGTGCTGTCAGCAGCTTAAGATTAATCATCCAATCTTTATATGCATTAAAACAACGCGGTGGTGGTACGTCTTTAATCGCTTCTGGTGGTTTAGGTGGTATTGGTGGCGCTATGATTTTGGAGAGTGAATAATGAATACGTTACAAGAAAATCAATTATCTCCATTTACATTAACTATTGATGAACAACAAATTGCTTGTGTGTTGATTAATGTCCAAGATAAAAAACGCAATACATTATCAGCTAATTTCGTTGCTCAACTTGATCAGTTATTAACTTCATTACCCGCTAGTACGAAAGGATTAATTATCCAATCTGCTAAAGAGAATAATTTTATTCAAGGTTTTGATCTTAATAGCTTAGTTGATAAATCCGATTTGCAATTAGAAGCATTTATTAATCAAGTTCATCAATTAATTGCTAAAATTCAGAACTTACCTTTTCCAACTATTGCCGCAATTCATGGAGCTTGTTATGGCATTGGCTTAGAAATTGCATTGGCTTGCCGTTATCGTATTGCATCAGATGATATAAAAACACAATTTGCTATGCCACAAGTACGTTCAGGTGTTGTTCCTTTTGCCAATGGGATCTCACACCTTGCTGAACGCGTTGGTTTAAAAGCTGCCCTCTCATTCTTACTTTCCGGAGATAAATTTGATGTTCATACGATGCAATCATTAAACTGCATTGATGAAGTTGTGCCAAAAAGTTTACTCTTACCAACAGCATATGAATATTTTTCTAAGCAAACTTTTGTGGCAAAAACCCTTTCTCAAACTGCATTAGTATGGCAAAAAATCCAAGGACACTTGCACAATAATCCGCTTACTCGCCATATTTTGTTTGATGCAGCTGAAAATAAAGAATGGTTAGGTCCTGTCGATAATTATCCTGCAATGGCAAAAATTATTGATATTTTAAAACAACCTACATATCAACAACGTTTAGAGGCAGAAAAAAACGCCTTTATTGCCTTATTTAATAGCGAAAATTCTCGTGTATTGCGCAACCTTGAACAAACTAAACGTGCAATGCGTATGCAATATGAAACTCGAGGCAATGTTCGTGATGTCAATAAACTCGCAATCATCGGTGGTGGTTTTATGGGAGCAGGAATTGCGTATATTACTGTACGTAATGCTAAAATTCCTGTTCGTATTAAGGATATTCACCCGAATGGTATCACCAAAGCTTTACATATGACTCACTCTTTACTGCAACGAGAAGTCAGTAAAAAATTAATTTCTTCTGGTGAAATGCGACAGTTGATGTATTTGATTTCTGGTGGCGAACGTTTTCTCGCTGCACCTGATGCGGATTTCGTCATTGAAGCAGTGTATGAAGAGTTAGAGGTCAAACAACGTGTATTACGGGAAAGCGAAGTGTTTTATGGTGAAAATACTATTTTTGCAAGTAATACCTCAACACTTTCTATTGCTGATATTGCAAGTGAAGCAAATCGCCCAGAAAACGTGATTGGTTTCCACTATTTCTCTCCAATTGCACAACGCAAAATGCTAGAGATTATTCCTCATGCCAAGACATCAGAAAAAACCATTGCAACCGCTATCCACTTTGCAATTCAACAAGGCAAAATTCCATTGCTGGTTGCTGATAAACCAGGATTTTTCGTTAACCGCATTTTAATTCCATATTTGCTAGAAGCTTTCTACTGCTTATGTGACGGTGAAGCGGTTGATTTTGTTGATCGTGCTTTACAAGAGTTCGGTTTTGAAGTCGGTCCATTAGCTATGTTAGATGACTTTGGCTTGGATTTACTCGCCAAAATGTTACCAAACTTAGAACAACATTATGGTAAGCCTTTTGCGGTTCCTGCTAAACTTGGTAATTTATTACGTGATGATCGTAAAGGACGTAAGAATAGACGTGGCTTCTATCTCTATAATTCACAAACTGATGAACGTACCATGGTAGATAAAAGTATCTATTACGTGATGGAAACCATCTCTGAAAATAACCTTGAGTCAGAACAAGTGGTGCGTCGCTGTATCTTAATGATGTTGAATGAAGCTGCTCGTTGTTTAGAGGAAGGCGTTATTAGTAGTCCAGAAGAAGGCAATATGGCTTCTGTATTAGGTGTGTTCTTCCCTGATTTCCGTGGTGGTATTTATGCTTATATGCAACATATTGGTGCAACTTCCATTGTGAAAGCGTTAAATGAACACGTCAACTTGTATGGCGAACGTTTCCAACCTTGTGAATGGTTGTTGAATCAAGCAGCACAAGAGCAACAAACCTTAGCCCATTAAGGAGCATAAAATGGCATCTGCAGCGCGTTGGAATCATTACAGTAAAATCTATAATTTTTTCCTTCAAGCTGCAGATAATATGCGCCAGAGCCAATTTGCCTTACTAGACCAACAGCAAATATGGCATCATTCTCCGCTGAATATCTATATTGCAGGAGCGGGTACAGGATTAGATTTACCCTATCTGGCAACACGCCTTAAGCCAAACAGTCAGCTCACATTAATCGACTTTTCTGCTGATATGCTAGCAAAAGCAGATAAGCTCATTCAGCAGCAACAATACCCTTGGCAAATTACGACTAAGGTTGGACGAGCAGAACAAAGCGAACTAGCGGATCAAAGTTGTGATCTTGTGTTGCTACATTTAGTTCTCGCTGTAACATCAACACCACAAGAACTACTTACTGAAATTGTGCGAGTTCTTAAGCCAAATGGCATAATTTCTTTGTGGGATAAATTTTTACCTGATGGGCAACAAGCTTCGTTTTGTAGGAAAAGTATTGATAAGTTTACTACAGCACTAGGTACAACAATCAATCTACGTTTACAAGATCTGATTGCACCATTGCCATTGACAATAGAACAACATCAATTTTGCCATTGGGGCTTAATGCAACAAGTAGTATTACGCAAAACTACCACGTAATACCACTTTTGCCATTTTATTTAATAACCACTCATATTATCTTTTGGTAAAAAGACTTTCTCTTTAATACGCTGCACTTTTGTTTCAATACGACCATCTGGGTGTAGAGTAATTTCACGCCAACCTGGTTGTAAACTATCTAAAGTAAAATGCGCGCAATCTGGTTTAAACTGAATACAGGTCGATGGTGTCGCAAACACAGGAATACCTTGCCATTGTGCATTCACCTCTTGGTGAATATGTCCATAAAAAATACCTTTTACTTTTTTATGTTTAGCCAACACTTCAGAGAAGTCATATGGATTTCTTAAATTATGCTGATCTAACCAAGCAGAACGCGTTGGTACCAAATGATGATGCAAAACCACTAACGTATTACGCTCAGGATACATCAATAGATGATGTTCTAACCAAGCTAATTCATCTTCACTCAACATACCATGTGGCACCCCGTATAACTGGCTATCTAATAATAAAACTTGCCAATGTTCACCGAGTAATAAGTGTTTATGTGGTTGAATGATCGCTTTATATACATCAAAAACAGCTTCCATTTTAGGTTGGAAGTCGTGATTGCCTGGAATCCAGAAAACTTTTTTCCCTAATTGTGCAATTTCTTTTACGAAACGATGATATCCCTCTTCACTACCATCTTGCACAAAGTCCCCTGTTGCTAAAATAAAATCGCTCTCAAAGCCAGAACTTTTAATTTCGCTTAATACCTGCTGGAAACTTGCAAATGTATTAATGCCTAATAACTCACTCTCTGCATCCGCAAACAAATGAGGATCTGTCACTTGGAGCAACCTTATTACACCAGCCGATTCATCTTGAAAAAGATCTGACATAATGCCCCCTAAAATAATTTAAACTCCTTTTTACTACTTTAGACATTTAAATAAAAAAGTCAGTAGGCAAATAGTAAAAATGTTAGTTTACGCACATTTTTTAATAAAATTTTTTCGGAATTGTTTGCTGTATCACAGATTTACTGCCATATTTTTTGCAATTTTCCATAATTTAATTGTAACCATTGCAAACCAATTACTGCGACCCCATTGTCAATTTTACCTGCCTCTAGCCATTGGTATGCTGTTTCTCTTGCAACCACATGCACGCGAATATCTTCATTTTCTTCTGCTAACCCGTGAATACCACCCACTTTACTAGAGTCAACACGTCCAGCAAATAGATGAATCCGTTCCGACATTCCACCCGGACTATCCCAGAATTGCATAATAGGTAATATCTCTGTTAACTGTACACCAGCTTCCTCTTCACTTTCACGTACAGCAACCTCGTCCGGTTTTTCACCCGTTTCAATCATTCCGGCAACCAATTCTAATAACCACGGCGAAGCTGAAGATGTTGCATCAATTGCACCAATACGAATCTGTTCTACTAAAACGACATTATCTCGTTGCGGATCATATAAAACGACTGCGGTAGCTTCATTTTTGGTCAGGACTTCCCTCGTTACCACACCACTCATTTCACCTGAAAATAAGCGGTGACGAAACTGCACTCGTTTCATGGTATAAAACCCTTTAAATACCACTTCATCATGTAACATTTCTACATCTTGTTGCCCATATTGGCGGATAACGGTTTCCTTTGTCATATAACTCTCCTATTTTCTCTTTTCCGCAATATTAGCTAAGAACAAAGCACCTACCATTAATAAAATAGCTGCTGATATTGCTAAAGTACCTAATGCACTTGAATGATCAACAATAATTAAACGAATCATTGCCGTGATCCCGATATATAAAAAATAACGTAATGGGAAATGGAATCCGGCATTAAAATATTTCACAATTAAAGCTAAGAACTCAAAATACAAGAAATAAACCACAATACGTTCTGCTAACACATACGCTATCGTAGTATCACTTGCTTTCAAAACTAAAATTTGTCCAAGTTCAAAAGTTTGTTTCCCTAATAACACCACTAAGATCACCGATAAAATGATCAAAGCAGCATTCAAGATCCACTGCAAAATATTGGCAAACTTTAACCCAAATTCATGTTGGTTATAATGTTTAGATGGTTCCTCTGTCATGCTTGCTCCCGATTCACAACCAAATAACGATTAAATTTTGTTATAACTTGCGCTAACTTATGGTTATCCCATTGATAACAATAACAATGTTCCTCTCTATAATCTTCTACATAACAAGCCAAATAAAAAGGAAGTGTTGATGTAAATAACAGTGTCCCTGCTGGTGCATCACTGGTACTAAATCTCTGTTGTGTTGGTTCAAACATCACTTTAGAGATAGCACCAATACCACGACCCTTTGCTTTTAAAATCGCCTCTCTTGCACACCAGCTTAAATAGAAAGCCTGTTCTGGATGTTGGCATTTCTGCCACCACTTGAGCTCTTCTTCTGTCGCATAATACGCCAATAATCGAGCCAAATTACGTTGTTTTTTTGGGTGTTCTAGATCTATTGCAACTACGCTCTGATATTGTCTGCGTTTAGTTAAAATCACTGCAACCCAATCCCCAGAATGGCTTAAATTAAAATCAAACGTTTGATTAAGCAAACAAGGTCGCCCATTTTCACCACGAGTTATGCCTTGAATAAAAACGCGCTCATCACCAATCTGCTTTAATAATTGCCACAATAAAAAATAAGCTACTTGGCGTTGTCTTTGTTTCTGTTCAGGCAACGCTGGCTGCTGAAATTTAATCTCAGAATAATGACAAGGTGGCTGTAAGTGAAAAGGGTAGATTTGCTGGATATTTCCCCAAGCAATAAAAACTTCAGACATAATAGGATCATTGTTCACAACATAGTGCAAGTGTACTCAAATTCATCGCTAATACCAATAATATTTCTATTAATTACCCGCATTTTAAGCTATTCTATACCACATTTTTTAATTCTAAATATTAACTTAATTATCGGTACTAATAGGACAACTTATCATGCAAGAACAATATCGTCCCGACGTAGTAGAGAGTCGCATTCAAAAATTCTGGCAAGACAACAAAACCTTCAAAGTTCAACAAGATCCCCAAAAAGAAAAATATTACTGCTTATCTATGTTCCCTTATCCATCTGGTCGTTTACATATGGGTCACGTGCGTAATTACACCATTGGTGATGTAATTTCTCGTTATCAACGTATGAATGGGAAAAATGTATTGCAACCAATTGGTTGGGATGCCTTTGGCTTACCTGCAGAAAATGCAGCAATTAAAAATAAAGCAGCACCGGCGACTTGGACTTACGACAACATTGAGTATATGAAAAACCAACTCAAAATGTTAGGGTTCAGTTATGATTGGGATCGTGAAATCGCAACCTGTAAACCAGAATATTATAAATGGGAACAATGGTTCTTTACTGAGCTTTATAAAAAAGGATTAATCTATAAAAAAACCTCAACAGTAAACTGGTGTCCAAACGATCAAACTGTGTTAGCCAATGAACAAGTGAATGATGGTTGTTGTTGGCGTTGTGATACTCCAGTAGAACAAAAAGAAATTCCACAATGGTTTGTGAAAATTACTGATTACGCAGAACAATTACTGCAAGGTTTAGATCAATTACCTGATTGGCCTGATCAAGTCAAAGCAATGCAACGTAACTGGATTGGTCGTTCAGAAGGGGTAGAAATTACATTTAAAATGCAAGACAGTGATGAAACCGTGACTGTTTATACTACTCGTCCAGATACATTCTATGGTGTGTCTTATCTTGCAGTTGCAGCAGGGCATCCACTTGCAGAGCAAGCCGCGAAAAATAATCCAGAACTCACAAAATTCTTACAAGAATGTCGTAATACCAAAGTTGCTGAAGCAGAATTAGCAACAATGGAGAAAAAAGGTATGTTCACAGGCCGTTATGCATTACATCCAATTACAGGCGAAGCGGTACCTTTGTGGGTCGCTAACTTTGTGTTAATGCATTATGGTACTGGTGCCGTTATGGCTGTTCCAGCTCACGACCAACGTGACTATGAGTTCGCTCAAAAATACAACTTACCACTAAAACCTGTGATTACCCCTACTGATGGTAGTGAATTAGATCTTAGCAAAGCCGCTTATACCGAACACGGTATTGCGATTAATTCAGCTGAATTTAATGGTTTAGATTTTGAACAAGCTTTTAATGGTATTGCTGACAAATTAGAAGCGATGGGGGTTGGCAAACGCCAAGTGAACTATCGTTTACGTGACTGGGGTGTTTCTCGCCAACGTTATTGGGGCGCACCAATTCCAATGATGACTTTAGAGAATGGTGAAGTTGTTCCTGTTCCATTACAAGATCTCCCAGTAATTTTACCTGAAGACGTGGTAATGGATGGGGTACAAAGCCCAATTAAAGCCGATCCTAACTGGGCGAAAGCAACCTATAATGGACAATCTGCTCTACGTGAAACAGATACCTTCGATACCTTTATGGAATCCTCTTGGTATTATGCACGTTATACCTGTCCACAATACCAACAAGGTATGTTAGATAGTAAAGAAGCCAACTATTGGTTACCAGTTGACCAATATATTGGAGGAATTGAGCATGCCACAATGCACCTACTCTATTTCCGTTTCTATCACAAATTATTACGTGATGCTGGCTTATTATCTTGTGATGAACCTGCTACCAAACTACTTTGCCAAGGAATGGTATTAGCAGATGCATTCTATTACACCTCACCAACCAACGAACGTATTTGGGTATCTCCAACTAAAGTGAGTGTAACACGTGATGAAAAAGGACGAATTGTTAAAGCAGTTGATCCTGAAGGTCATGAATTAGTACACGCTGGTATGACAAAAATGTCTAAATCTAAAAATAACGGGATCGATCCACAAGAAATGGTGGAAAAATATGGTGCAGATACCGTGCGTTTATTTATGATGTTCGCCTCACCAGCTGAAATGACCCTTGAATGGCAAGAATCTGGTGTTGAAGGGGCTAACCGTTTCCTTCGCCGTTTATGGAAATTAGTCTATGACTATCAACAACAACCAGCAACAACCTCTATTGATGTGACTGTACTTAATGCTGAACAAAAAGCATTGCGTCGTGATTTACATAAAACTATCGCAAAAGTAAGTGATGATATTGGTCGTCGTCAAACTTTTAATACAGCCATTGCTGCCGTAATGGAGTTAATGAATAAATTAACTAAAGCATCTTTAGCAACCGAACAAGACCGTGCGGTAATGAAAGAAGCATTAAATGCTGTGGTGAAAATGCTTTACCCAATTACACCACATATCTGCTTCCAGTTATGGCAAGATCTTGGTAATGAAGATGTGATTGATTTCTCTCCATGGGTCGTTGCTGATGAAAAAGCAATGATTGATGATGAAAAACTTGTTGTGGTACAAGTGAATGGTAAAGTTCGCGGTAAAGTGACTGTACCAGCTTCCGCTTCTGAAGATGAAATTAAAGCTGCTGCTATGGCAGACGAAAATGTACAAAAACACTTAGAGGGTTTAAACATTATCAAAGTAATTTATGTTCCAGGTAAATTACTCAGCTTCGTTGCCAAATAACAAGTTATTTAACTAATCAAGTAGTGCCATATTCAATGACTGAAATACGACTCATACAATATTTCTATGAATATGGCACTCTATCTGTAAAGGAATCCCTATGAAAAAGCTAAAACACATTTTTACTTTATCATTAACACTGTTGCTATCTGCTTGTGGATTTCATTTTGCCAATGATGAACTTTCCAAAAACACCTTTAAAGAGGTGCAATTAGAAACAGGTGATAAATATAGTGATATTGCTTTAGCGATGAAAAAAGAGTTGCGTTCACGTGGCGTTACGTTAGTCGAAAAAGGTAACACACCAATTTTACATTTAAATGGTGTATCGACTAATGACACTGTTGCTTCTGTGTTTAAGCAAGGACGTGAAGCTGAAAGCTTATTGACATTATCTGTTAATGCTTCCTTACAAATGCCTGATAACAAACGTTATCCAATTAATGTTCAAGTTTCACGCACATTCTTCGATAACTCACGTGCAGCTTTAGCAAAAAATGCTGAACAACGTACTATCTGGAGCGATATGTACCGTCAGGCAGCACAACAAATTTTGGTAAAAATGATCAGCATCCAACAACAATATTAATTTATGATAGTAAGGATCTTTGCCAATAAATTAAGCTATTCTCTCCAACAGCAATCTTATCTTGGTTATTTGCTTGTGGGGCAAGATCCTTTACTTTTGGAAGAAAGCAAAGCTACGATTCTGGAATTTGCTAAGCAACAAGGTGTCGAGCAAAAACAAGAACTTGTTATTGATACTAGCACTGATTGGTCACAACTCTTCAATGACCTACAAACATTTGGTCTGTTTTCTAGCAAGCAGATCTTTTTTATCACGTTACCAGAAAATCTCTCCACTACTTTACAACAACAGTTACAACAATTAGTTTCACTCTTACATTCAGATACGATCGTTGTATTACAACTGGCAAAACTCTCATTAGCGATGGAAAAACAAGCTTGGTTTATAGCTTTAAACCAACTCGCTATTTTGCAGGTAAATTGTCAAACACCACCAATAGAGCAATTACCACAATGGATTAAACAACGTGCCACAATGATGTCACTTAATCTTGATCCTGCTGCAATTGAATTACTGGCTTACAATTATGAAAATAATTTAGCTGCCTTAAAGCAAGTTTTACAGTTAATGCAACTGCTATACCCTCAACAAACAATTACACCGTTAAATGCTAACCAATGTATTGAGCAATCTGCTGTATTCACGCCTTATCAATGGGTTGATGCAATTTTACAAGGTAAAGGCTATCGGGCAGCGCGAATCTTAGAACAATTACATAATGAAGGGGATATTCAAGCTGTTGTTTTATTAAGAATCTTACAAAAAGAGATATTCTTATTGCTAGAACTAGGTACTGAACCGCAAGCAAAAATTTCGCCTCAACAGCATCTTTCTGCGATTGGTGTAAAAGAACGCTTTGATCACTTACGCATCTGGAAAAACCGTCGCCCTTTTTACCTTAATGCGATTCAACGTCTTTCCTATCAACAGATATACCAATTAATTCATCAATTAACGGCATTAGAAAAAGAACTCAAACAAAATGCAGATGCCAATGTTTGGCAATCATTACAAGAAATTGCCATTAATCTGGCAAGTTAAAATCACTCTTCTGCTTCAGCGAGTAATCGTTGGATAATTTTTACATTCGCTGGCGGAAACTGCCCTATATCCAGTTGTTTTTGCTCTAACCAAAATCCTTCTTGTCCTTCACGACCAAAAGGTTCCCCTACCCACTCTTCAACTAAATAAAAATAGAAAGAGATAATTTTTTGTGGATACTCAAATTGGAAGTGTTCATACAATTTTGTATTAAGTACAAAAATACCCACCTCTTCTTCAAGCTCTCTTTTTAGTGCTTGCTCTGGTGTTTCACCTTTATCGACTTTTCCCCCTGGAAACTCCCATGATTGAGCAAAATCTTTTCCTTCTAAGCGTTGAGTAAGATAGATTTGTTTGAATTCATTACGAATAATTCCTGCAGCAACTTTAACTAACGGCTTTTTCATATTTTCTCTCTTATTGCTTAATCCTATTTCATCTTGTTGATAAAAAAGCTGTACACATCTCCTGATAATGTACAGCTTCTCTGTTATCTAAAGCAAATTAAAAGTGCTATTTAATTTTGCCACAACAGTGTTTATATTTTTTACCCGAACCACAAGGGCAAGGTTCATTACGTCCGATTTTACGTTGTGATGTTCCATCTTCGGCTTGTCCTGACTCACTGTGGTATTCTACTTGTGCTTGTTCCGCCATTTTTGCAGCAGCCGCAGCAGCTTGAGCTCTCGCTTGTTCCGCTGCTTCGATCTCTTCTTGTGTACGAACTTGGACTTTCGTCAAAATACTTACCACATTAAACTTCAAGGTTTCCAACATATCCGTAAACATTTGGAAGCACTCTTTCTTATACTCTTGTTTTGGATCTTTTTGTGCATAACCACGTAAATGGATACCTTTACGTAAATGATCCATTGCAGAAAGATGTTCTTTCCAAAGTTCATCTAATGTTTGTAACATCACACCTTTTTCGAAATTACGCATGGTTTCAGCGCCAACCATCGCTTCTTTCTTCTTATAATCTTCAACTGCAAGTTCAACAATACGTTCACGCAATGTTTCTTCATGTAAGTTGTGATCTTCGTCCAACCATTTTGCAATTGGTAAATCCATATTGAAATCCGCTTTTAAGCGTTTTTCTAATCCTTCCACATCCCAAAGTTCTTCGAGAGATTGTGGTGGAATATATTGATCAATCACATGATTAAATACATCTTGACGGATCACATCAACAGTTTCAGAAATATCATCATTTTCTAATAATTCATTACGCTGTGCATAAATCGCATGACGTTGGTCATTAGCGACATCATCAAATTCAAGCAAATTCTTACGACCATCAAAGTTATGGGCTTCGACTTTTGCTTGTGCAGAAGCAATAACTTTGGTCAACATTTTCGATTCCATCGCCTCGCCTGGCTCAGAAAATGCTTTACGCATCAGATTTAATTTACCTTCATTCAGGTAAATTCGCATTAACGCATCATCGAGTGATAAATAGAAACGCGAAGAACCTGGGTCACCTTGACGACCAGAACGACCACGAAGCTGGTTATCAATACGGCGTGATTCATGACGTTCTGTACCAATAATGTGTAAACCACCTGCTTTCATTACAATATCATGGCGTTCTTGCCATGCTTGTTTAATCGCTTCAATTTGTTCCTCAGTTGGATTTTCTAATTTAGCTATTTCCGCTTTCCAGTTACCACCTAACACAATATCTGTACCACGACCAGCCATATTCGTTGCGATTGTTACTGCACCTGGATACCCTGCATCCGCTACAATTTCCGCTTCTTTAGCATGGAATTTCGCATTCAAGACATTATGTTTAATCCCTTCTTTCTTCAAAATATCAGACAGTAACTCTGATTTTTCGATAGACACTGTCCCCACTAACACTGGTTGTTGGCGAGCAATACAGTCTTTAATGTCTTCAACTATCGCTTTGAATTTATCTTCTTCGCTCTTAAACATTAAATCTGTACGGTCATCACGAATCATTGGCTTATTCGTTGGAATAACAATAGTTTCTAAGCCATAAATTTGTTGGAATTCAAACGCTTCAGTATCCGCAGTTCCTGTCATTCCAGCTAATTTTTCATAAAGACGGAAGTAGTTTTGGTAAGTAATTGAGGCCACAGTTTGGTTTTCGCTTTGAATCTTCACGCCTTCTTTTGCTTCAATAGCTTGGTGTAAACCATCAGACCAACGGCGACCAGCCATCGTACGTCCTGTATGTTCATCAACGATCACGATTTCGCCATCTTTCACAATGTAATCCACATTACGTTCAAACAGAGAATGTGCTCTTAATGCAGCATAAACGTGATGCAACAAGGTAATTTTTGCAGGTGAATAGAGTGATTCATCCTCTTTCATTAACCCAGCTTCCATCAATAATTTTTCAATTTTAATCTGACCACGTTCCGTTAAATATGCCTGTTTGTTTTTTAAATCGACAGTATAGTCACCATCACCTTGGAACTCTTCACTATCTTCTTTTTCTTGCTTAATTAAATGCGGAATTAGCTTATCAATAGCGATATATAACTCAGAACTATCCTCTGCTTGCCCCGAAATAATTAATGGCGTACGCGCTTCATCAATTAAAATAGAGTCCACTTCATCGACAAGTGCATAATGTAATGGGCGTTGGAAACGTTCTTGCATACTGTGAGCGAGATTATCACGTAAATAATCGAAACCTAGTTCACTATTAGTTGCATAAGTGATATCCGCAGCATAAGCAGCTCGTTTCTCCTCAGGCAACATACCTGGTATATTTACGCCAACTGTCATCCCAAGAAATTCAAACAGAGGACGATTGGTTTCCGCATCACGGCGAGCAAGGTAATCATTGACAGTAACGACATGAACTCCTTTACCCGTTAAGGCATTTAAATAACATGGCAAGGTAGCAGTTAAGGTTTTTCCTTCCCCTGTACGCATTTCAGCAATACAACGATTATTTAACACCATTCCCCCAATTAACTGCACATCAAACGGACGTAAACCTAAAACACGTTTACTTGCCTCACGTACAGTGGCAAAGGCCTCTGGTAATAATTGATCTAAGATTTCACCTTTTTCTAAACGATCACGAAACTCTGCTGTTTTTGCTTTTAATTCATCATCTGAAAGTTCTGCAAATTTAGGTTCTAATTTATTAATTACGGCTACACGTTTATTTAAACGACGTAAAATACGGTCATTACGACTACCAAAAATTTTTCTTGCAATAGCTGATAACATAATAATTTCTTTTTCTTGTTACAAAATCATACTTGCTGACGTACAAGTCAGCACACCAAAATAATTATATACAGATTAAACTTGGTAAGTTGGTCCAGCACGGATTAAGATCTGATAACGATTAATTTGTTGCCACTTATTTTGTTGCATCGCAACAAAAACAGGCTGAACTTTAATCTTTTGGCGAGAAATAACGATCTGTTGTTGGGCTTTCCGCAATAACAAAAAGTGAGAATTAACTTGTTGCTGTTGGATTGCTGAAACAGTTTGATTAGCTTCTAATGGAATTGTTGTCGTGTGGGTTGGCTGTTCTGCGTAGATCGGTAGAAAGAATAAGGTTAATAACCCTAATAAAAGCCGCTGCCATAATGCTTTTTTTCCGACCTTGGTTAATTGATAATCCACAATAATAAACCCAACAAAACCACTAAAAATAACAAGTTACGATTATAGAATAATTCCTCTATAATGTCATACAAATTGCTGTAATAAGGTATGCAGATGGCAACAAACAAAGACGTACGCAATCAAAAAGTGATGAATATAAATGATATTTTGCAGCGTTCTTCACTTTCAACCTTGATAGAACAACACAATCAACTACAACAATTCTATCTTGATATTGAAAAATTAATTCCTGCCCAATTTCAGGGAAAGATGCGCCTCGCCGATCAATCCGAAAACAAGCTACTTTTTCATGTCGCTAATGGCATTGTTTACCAAAGTTTGTTGTTTCAACAGGCCCAACTACTAGCCAATATTCAGAAAAAATATCCAAAAATTCAGCAGATTGAATTTAAAGTCATTCCTAGCTTAGGATAGAGTTGTTTTTTGCCAACCACTTTTCTATCTTAGCGCGTGAAAATACAGCAATAAGTTCTTTCACTTTTACCCGTCGTTCACTGGATTGGCTAATCGAGCGTTGTACATTAATCTTACGAATCTTTGCCCCTTGATATAAAGCACGCGTAAAGCTTGTATCATGATTTGAGATCAATACGGTTGCATTCTGTCTTAATGCTGTCATTCGCGCAAATTCAGCTAATTGCTGTTGTTGCTGTAAACTAAATTCATTACCAGCATAACGCGTAAAATTTGATTCTTGTTGTAACGGTGCATAAGGTGGATCACAATACACCACACTTTGCTCCGTTGCTAATGCAAATGTTTCTTGGAAAGAGGCGCAAATAAACGTAGCCTGTTGAGCCTTTTCTGCAAAATATCGCAATTCATTTTCTGGAAAATAATGTTGGCGATAGGCCCCAAATGGCACATTGAATTCATTATCACTGTTATAACGACATAAGCCATTAAAACCAAAGCGATTTAAATAGAGAAAAATTGTTGCCCGCCGCCAAATATCATCACTACGATTAAATTCATCACGTAACGCATAATAACGTTGTGCTGTATTCGCTTCTGCATGAGCAAAAAGAATTCGTGTTTCTTTGATATATTGCTCAACATCCGTCTTAACTAATTTAAAAAGATTGATCAGATCTGGATTAATATCGGCTAATAGATATTGTTCAAACTCACTATTCAGAAATACAGTTCCAGCACCAACAAAAGGCTCAATTAATTGCGATTTTCCTTGTGGATAAAGGCGCTTAATTTCATCAATTAAGCGATATTTACCACCAGCCCATTTTAAAAACGATCGATGTTTTGGCGAATGTAGTTTATGTGACATGGATTAATTGGTTTGAATACAATCTTGAATCACTTGTAACACTAACGATTTATCAACATCCGCAGTCACATATGCTCTACCAAGAGATTTTAATAAAATTAGACGCAATTTACCGGCTAACACTTTTTTATCACGCATCATATGCGGTAAATAATCTTCTGCCGTCATTTGTTCTGGAGAAAAAATTGGTAAGTTCGCTGCGACTAATAATGCTTGCAAACGGGCAACATCTTGTTGTGTAAGATCACCTAAACGATGAGATAAATATGCAGCCATCATCATTCCTGTTGCAACCGCTTCACCATGCAGCCATTCACCATAACCTAGATGTGCTTCAATCGCATGACCAAAAGTATGACCTAAATTGAGTAACGCACGCTCACCTTGTTCGGTTTCATCTTTTGCGACTGTATCCGCTTTTAATTCACAGCAACGTTGAATACAGTACTGCAATGCCTCTGCATTTAATTGCATCAAAGCAGTAATATTCTGTTCCAACCAAACAAAAAAGGCATTATCTAAAATCGCACCATACTTAATGACTTCCGCCAAACCGGCACTTACTTCACGAGCTGGCAATGTCGTTAGAGTATTGGTATCAATTACCACTTTTGCAGGTTGATAAAACGCACCAATCATATTCTTACCTAATGGATGATTTACTGCTGTCTTACCACCAACAGAAGAATCCACTTGAGCTAATAATGTTGTTGGTACTTGAATAAAACGTACTCCACGTTGGTAAGAGGCTGCTGCAAATCCAGCAACATCACCAATTACCCCACCTCCCAAAGCTAAAATTGTCGTATCTCGACCATGTTTTGCTTCAAGTAATGCAGTAAAAATTAAATTTAATGATTCTAGCGTTTTATATTGCTCACCATCTGGTAACAACACTTCACTGACTTGACAACCAACTTGGTGTAATGCTGTTTTTACTGTTTGTAAATAATGGCTTGCCACAGTTGGATTGGTAACAATCATCACTTTGTCACCAGACTTTAAAGGATAGTAACTACTTGGTTCTGCTAATAATCCACTTCCAATACTGATTGGATAACGTCTTTCTTTAAGTTCTACATAAACATCTACCATTTTTCTATCCTTTAAAGTTAATGTATCAACTGATTAACCAGTGAAATTCTCTAACAAATCAATGATGTTATTTGCCATTAACTTAGCACTTTGATCATCAGTTTGTAAGGTAATATCCGCAATTTCTTCATATAAAGGCGTACGGATTTTCGCTAAATCTTCTAATACTTGACGAGGATCTTCAACACCTTGTAATAAAGGGCGTTTCTTATCACGTAATGTACGTTGGTGTTGTTTTTCTACTGTTGTTTCTAAATAAATAACAATCCCACGAGCGGAAAGATGATTGCGATTTTCTTTTGACATTACCGCACCGCCACCAGTAGATAACACAATACCTTGACGTTGGGTTAATTCATTGATGATTCTCTCTTCTCTTTTTCTAAAGCCTTCCTCGCCTTCAACATCAAAAATCCACCCAATATCAGCCCCTGCTCTTTGCTCAATCTCAGTGTCTGAGTCCACAAAATCCATACTTAATAATTGAGCAAGTTGACGTCCAATCGTACTTTTTCCTGCTCCCATAGGGCCAATTAAAAAAATATTTCTTTTTTCTGCCATGTTTTTATCGTTCTAAATGATTTAAAGATAAATGAATAGTTTGATCTTTGAGTGTGCGTAACTGAATCTAAGTTACTCATTATGTTGTTTTTACTGCAAAAGAAAAAGAATACCGAAGTATTCTTCTATAATCACAACACTCAAAAGATCCCCAAGACCTCGAATGTTCATTGAGATAGCGCGATATTATCTCAATAAATAGGCGCATTTTTCAACCTTACATTCAATTTTTATCAAAGTTTATTCGAATGGATAAATACGTCTTTGCGTTTCTGATAATTTTCTAATGTTTCCGCAGCATTATGAATAATTCTAGGTGTAATAAAAATCACGAGCTCACGCTTTTGATGGCGTTCTGTTTTACTACGAAATAACTTACCTAATCCAGGAATGTCCCCTAACAACGGCACTTTATTTTCTCCTTTTCCCATTAAGTCATGGAAAATACCCCCTAAAACTACGGTTTCCCCATCTTTCACCATCACTTGTGACTGTACTTCTTGCTTATCAATCGTCACCACTTGCCCTGCACCATAAGGAATTGCAGCCCCTGCAGAATTTTGTGTAACAATCAGATCTAATGCAATCATTCCTTGATGCAATATTTGTGGCGTTACCTCTAACCCTAAAACGGCTTCTTTAAACTCAATATGGGTACGACTACTTCTTTCATTATCATCTTCTATCACATAAGGAATTTCTGAACCTTGTTTAATCACAGCTCGTTTTTGATTGGAAGTTAATAGATGAGGACTAGCAATAATTTCTACATTGTTTTCTTGTTCTAAGGCTTTCAACTCAAGATCTAATAATCGTCCATGAATTTTGGCGACTTGTAGTGCAATAGAAGCTGCTTCCGAACTGGTAGCAAAATTGACATTGAGGTGCGTATTCAAATTCTCTACACCAAAACTATCCAATTTGGCAGCTACTTTATGAAAATTTTCTGTTTGTCCAAAAATACCCCAACGTACACCTAATTCCTGCAAACTTTCATTATTGATTGTCACAATCCGAGCTTCAATTGCTATTTGTTCCCCTGGTTTATCTAATTGCATAATTAACTTTCTAAAACGTTCAATCTGTTTTTTATCTCCTTTCACTAAAATCAAATTATTCCTAGGTTCAACACTAAATCCCGATAACGCAGATAATAATCCGCCACCATTTTCATTGAAAACTTTAGCTAATTCAGTTACTTGAATATATTTTACTGCAATAGCTTCATAGTCATCTAATGACATATCTACACCTGTTACAACTGGATCATTCTCCATAAAACTTGGCGTGACAGATTCAAAAAAGGGATCATTAATTGACGGTTTAGCGATGCTCATTATTGAAATCACACTACACAATAAACAGATACTTAATTTATTCATACACGCCTCATTTCAGAAAATAACTGGATTGATATATGTAATCGTCCATACCCTGTTGCATCAGAATCACGTTCGAGTCGAATGGATGAAATTGCCCACTCAGCAAAAATGGATTGGAATAACAGATCAAAATTTGCAATAAAATCTTGGAAAGAGGTATATAAATGCAAATCAACTTTGAGCAAGTCTTTATTACTCATTTGCATATCAAAATGGATCTCTGTGTCCTGACTAAGTTGAGTTAGCTGCTGATGTAAGGTAGCAATCTTTTGGGTATTACTTTGTGTATCTTGTTGTTCACTCACCTTCTTTTGTAAAGCTTGCAGAATGTTTTGTTGCCTCTGCTCCGCTATTACCAGTTCAGCAATCGTTGCTTTTAATTGAGAAAATCGATAATCAGAATACCAATTTTGCCACACCGGATAAGCCAATATTACAAATAAGGCGATCAACCATAGTAACAACAACCAATAAGTTGGCAAATACAAAAGATACCAATAGATTCCTTGTGGATATTTTGTTGCTCGCTTTGACATTAATTGTCCTCTTTCTTATTGAAACGCAACGTAAAATTGTACTGTTTCTGTTGATTTTGGGTTAATGCACTCGGTTCTAATTCAATAGGATAAGGCCAATGGGATAATAAATATTGCTGTAAACGATAGAAGGTTTGTTGATCAACATTCTCTCCCATCATCAAAAAACTTAACTTCTCTTTCTGTTCTATAGCAAACGGACTAATATCAATTTGTGCTAGCAATAAACGCCCTTTATCTAACGGTATTTGCGTTAATGACTGCACAAAATGCACAATATCTTGCAAAGGGACTTTTGCGAGTTGTAGTTGATGGCTAAGAAGTTGTCGCTGTTTTTGTTGGGCGGATTCTAATTGCTGTAATTGCATCACTAACTGTTGTCGCTGTTGATCTAACAGGATATATTCCTGACTCTGCTGGCGTGTATCACGTAATAAAGAAAACCATCCTGCTATGGACAATATCAAAAGTAATAATAATAAAATCATTAAGGTACGAACTCTATTAGCGTAATACTGCTGTCGCCAATTAAGTAAATTGATTTCATTACTCTGATAATCAAACATTTTGCCCCCATAACGCACACCCTAAACAGATGAATTCACTCACAGATATCTTTGGTAATTGTTGAATAAGATACTTTTCACTAACCGAGGATAAATCTATCTGTTCCATATCCTGGTCTTGAAAAACAACAATCGTATTAATTGTTTGGTTTAGCTCTGTAAGATATTTCTCTAGATTAAAAGTAATATTTTCTTGTAAAACAAAAATATCCGTTTTTTGTGGTAAATCTAAGAGGAGAATCAATGACGTGGTGAAATAACAATACAGTGTATTTCCTACGGAACAATTCGATGATAAATGACGAAAAGCTCTTAATAATACTCGAGGAAACACATCCAGTACCCCCAGTTTCAGTGGTGCATATTTAGCGATTTCTTGCTCAGCATATTCCCGTCTTACTGCATAAATCTCTAAATGTTGTTGCTGATAACAATAATCAAACCAAACCTGCTCACGTTCTATTGGTAATTCATGTTCTAACAGGTGGTAAACCTGCTGCTCGATCGCATATTGAGTTAATGTTTGTGGATAGTAATAACTTTTTCGCCAAATTAAATGAAAAGGTAACACAGATACAAACCTAACATAACGTAGATCAAGCTGATATTGATCAATTAAATATTGTTGTAAGCTATTAATATTTTCTACATAACCAGATTTAACCTCAAGCTCTTTACTTAAAAAAGAATAGTAAAAACAACCAGATAAATAAAAAATACCTATATTAATTGTTTGTTTTTTACCTTTTTTTCGTGGAGGAAATATGGCTTTCATCGTATAATCATCACCCAAATTGAAAAACATAAATACACTTTACTGTCATTTATTCGTTTTATTTTGATATAGAGGGTCTTTTTTCGATGAAGATCGTAAAATTAATATTTAGTTCTATTTTGACCTTAGTTGTCATTGGTTGTGTTGCTGGTGGGTTATTCTATTTTCATATCAAATCCCAATTACCAGACGTTAATGAATTAAAAAACGTAGAATTACAGCAACCAATGCAAGTCTTTACCGCTGATGGGAAATTAATTGGAGAGATCGGTGAACAACGCCGTATTCCCGTACCATTAGATAAAATTCCACAACAGATGATCAATGCTGTTATCGCTACTGAGGATAGTCGTTTTTATGATCACCATGGAATTGATCCAATTGGAATTGCGCGTGCTTTAAAAGTTGCACTCACTTCCGGTGGGGCTTCACAAGGTGCAAGTACCATTACGCAACAAGTAGCACGTAACTTCTTCCTAACGCCAGAAAAAAAATTAATGCGTAAAATTAAAGAGGCGGTGTTAGCGATTGATATTGAAAACAACTTAACTAAAAATGAAATTCTAGAGCTTTATCTTAATAAAATTTATCTTGGTTATCGGGCTTATGGTGTGGCTGCTGCTGCACAAACCTACTTTGGCAAAACATTAGATCAATTAACCTTAAGTGAAATCGCCGTATTAGCTGGGCTGCCTAAAGCCCCATCAACAATGAATCCGCTCTATTCATTAAAACGAGCAACTGAACGCCGCAATATCGTACTTGGGCGGATGTTAGATGAAAAATATATTACTCAAGAACAGTATCAACAAGCACTACAAGAACCAATTGTAGCGAGTTATCACGGCTCAAAATTAGATCTACAAGCAGATTATGTCGTCGAAGCAGTTCGTCAAGAGATGGTTAAACTTTATGGAGAAGAACAAGCCTATACTAAAGGTTATCAAGTCTTTACTACCATTAATTCAGAAGATCAGCTCAATGCTCAACAAGCATTAAGGGATAATCTTTTAGCCTATGATATGCGGCATGGTTATCGAAAAAATGCAACATTATGGAAACCTGATGAAGCAGCTTGGGATAAAGATAGAATTATAGGGTTTCTCAATAAGCAACCTAATTCTGATCCTTTACAACCAGCTGCTGTATTGGCTGTAAAAAACAACCAAGCTGAGGTGATGCTTGCTAATGGAGAGACAATTAATTTAACTCAAAATGCCGTTAAATGGGCTGGCAATATCAACAAGATCTTACATACTGGGGATATGATTTGGCTGATGCAGGACAATAAAAAGCAGTGGGTATTGCGTCAAATTCCTATCGCCAACTCTGGAATGATCTCATTAAATAGTACAAGTGGTGCAATTGAAGCAATGGTAGGTGGCTTTAGTTTTGCTCGCAGCAAGTTTAATCGAGCTACCCAATCTATGGTGCAAGTTGGCTCATCAATTAAACCTTTCATTTATACTGCAGCATTAGATAAAGGTTTAACACTGGCTACTATTTTAAATGATGCTCCAATTACATTACGTAAAGCAGGCCAAGCACCTTGGCAACCAAAGAACTCACCAAATGTTTTTAATGGTCCATTACGTTTACGAGTCGGTTTAGGTTTATCAAAAAACGTTATGATGGTACGCGCTGTTAATATGGTAGGTATCGATTATATTGCTGACTATTTACAACGATTTGGTTTCCAAAAAAATCAATATGCCGCCACAGAGGCCCTTGCTCTTGGTGCAGCTTCATTTACACCATTAGAAATGGCTAGAGGGTATGCGGTTATTGATAATGGCGGATTCTTAGTTGATCCTTATATTATTCAATCCATTAAAGATAATACTGGTAATGAAATCTTTACTGCTAAACCAAAAATTGCCTGTTTCCAATGTAGTGATAAACAAATTCCTGTGATTTATGGCGAAGTAAAACCGATCGATTTCTTATCTTTAAAAGTAGATAACTCTGCGACAGAAGGAACAACATCAGATACGCCTTTATCTGCAAACACCGAAGTTGATGAAGATAATAGCGAAGCAGTACCAGACGTTCCTGAATTAAATACAAATAATGTACAACTTGAGAATGCACCAAGTTTATTAAGCAAAAATGACAAAGAAACTACTGGAGATAATACTCCTCAATATGCACCTCGTGTGATTAGTGGAAAAATTGCATTCTTAATGCGTAGTGCCTTGAACTCTGGAATTTATGGTGAACCAGGTGGCAGTTGGACAGGAACAAGTTGGCGCGGCAAAGCAATTGGCCGTCCAGATATTGGCGGAAAAACAGGGACAACAAATAATTCTAAAGTTGCCTGGTATGTAGGTTATGGTAGTGATTTAGTTACCTCTGTTTATATCGGCTTTGATGATAATAAATTAGATCTTGGACGAGGTGAATCTGGTGGTAAATCAGCTATGCCTGCATGGGTTGATTATATGAAAAATGCCTTAAAACCTTTACCAGTAAGAGAAGATCCAATGCCTGATGGTGTTATTCAAAAACGAATCTCTATGGAAAATGGTCTATTAACAGATTCTGGCGGTAGATTAGAATATTTTATCGAAGGTACTGAACCTACTCGTCATTATGTTCCTGAGCAAGGAAATCAAATCATCAATAGTCAAGGTGAAGTCAAAGAGCTCTTCTAAATAGACTATTAAGGGGCTTAATAAGCCCCTTCTTCACAACAAATAAAAGCCACCATAAAAAACAACAGTTCAGATTGCTGGACACATCTATGATATTTTATCGTGAGTTTGCTTTTTCTCATTCAAGCTATCAATAAGAAAAAACAGTTCGATTGATTAATAAAGTTTTAAATCTCAAATTCATACTGTAGAGAGAGTGGAGACTTTAGCATTCAATTATGTTTGTCCCCTTTATTAGATCAAAGGCCTAGTTTTTTGCCTAGGCCTTTATCAGCAGTCTAATCAGTACACTAAAACATGTACCGATCTTTTCTAATTATAAATTAATTACGCTTTGTGTTTCATTGCTGGGAATAAAATCACATCACGAATTGAAGCTGCATTTGCAAATAACATTGCTAAACGGTCAATACCAAGACCTTCACCTGCTGTTGGTGGTAAGCCATGTTCAAGTGCAACAACAAAGTCTTCATCTTTAAACATTGCTTCATCATCACCTGCTTCTTTTGCAGCTACTTGAGCATCAAAACGTTCATTTTGATCTTCAGCATCGTTTAATTCTGAGAAACCGTTTCCAATTTCACGTCCACCAATGAACAATTCAAAACGATCTGTTACTTCTGGATTTTCATCATTACGACGTGCTAATGGAGAAATTTCTGCTGGATGTGCCATTAAGAAAGTTGGTTGAATTAAGTGATGTTCTGCCACTTCTTCAAAAATTGCATTAACTAAACTACCCAATCCCCAAGATTTTTGTACTTCGATGCCTAATTTTTCTGCTACTGCTTTAGCACGCTCAAGATCATACAGATCTTCCTTAACAATACCCTTCTCCGCACCATATTTCAACACAGCATCGTGCATTGTAATACGCTCAAATGGCTTACCGAAGTCAAACTCATATTCACCATAAGGCACTATCGTAGTTCCTAAAATATCTAGCGCTAATTTACGTAACAACTCTTCTGTGTTATCCATTAAATCATGGTAGTCAGCATAAGCTTGGTAATATTCCAACATCGTAAATTCTGGGTTATGACGAACTGATACCCCTTCATTACGGAAATTACGGTTTAATTCAAATACTCGTTCAAAACCACCCACAACAAGACGTTTTAAATATAATTCTGGTGCAATACGAAGATACATATCAATATCTAATGCATTGTGGTGAGTAACGAATGGACGTGCTGAAGCACCACCTGGAATCACTTGCAACATTGGGGTTTCAACTTCCATAAAACCTTTGCAAATAAAGTATTCACGAATACCAGCAATCACTTTTGAACGAATCACAAACGTACGACGAGATTCTTCATTACTAATTAAATCTAAATAACGTTGGCGATAACGCATTTCTTGATCAGATAAGCCATGGAATTTATCTGGTAATGGGCGCAATGATTTGGTAAGTAATTCAATTTCTGTACAACGAACTGTTAATTCATTCGTTTTTGTTTTAAATAATGTTCCCTTAGCACCAACAATATCGCCAAGATCTAACATTGCCATTACTTCTTCATATACACCTTCAGGCAATAGATCTCGCGCAACATAAAGTTGGATCTTACCGCTCATATCTTGCAAAGTAATAAAACTTGCTTTTCCCATTTTACGGCGGGTCATAATACGACCAGCCACAGCTACTGCAATTTCTTTATCTTTTAATACTTCACCATCTTCATTTTCATACGCTGTATGTAAATCACCTGCAAGGCTGTCACGGCGAAATGTATTTGGAAATGCATTCCCTTTTTGACGTAAACTTGCTAATTTTTCACGGCGAGCTAACATCTCTCCATTAAGATCAAGTTCTTGATTATGTTCTGACATAGTTATACCTTTATTTTTTAATGATTTTTTACAATCCTGCTTTTAAGCTTGCTTCAATAAAACGATCTAAATCCCCATCTAACACCGCTTGTGTATTACGATTCTCTACACCGGTACGTAAGTCTTTAATTCGGGCATCATCTAATACGTAGGAACGAATTTGACTTCCCCAACCAATATCTGACTTACTATCTTCAAGTGCTTGTTTTTCTGCATTTTTCTTTTGTAACTCAAGCTCATATAATTTCGCTTTTAATTGCTTCATTGCTTGATCTTTATTTTTGTGTTGTGAACGATCATTCTGACACTGCACCACAATACCACTTGGCATATGTGTAATACGCACCGCACTTTCAGTTCGGTTTACGTGCTGCCCACCTGCACCAGATGCTCGATACACATCAATCCGTAAATCAGCTGGATTAATTTCAATATCAATATCATCGGTAATTTCAGGATACACAAACACGGCACTAAATGATGTATGACGACGATTATTTGAATCGAAAGGGCTCTTACGCACTAAACGATGAATCCCAGTTTCTGTACGTAACCAACCAAATGCGTATTCCCCACTGACACGAATCGTTGCAGACTTAATTCCAGCCACATCACCATCAGAAACTTCCATTAATTCTGTTTTAAAACCTTTACTTTCTGACCAACGTAGATACATTCGCAACAACATTTCAGTCCAGTCCTGTGCTTCTGTACCGCCTGAACCTGCCTGCAAATCAACATAACAATCTGCACTATCATGTTCACCGCTAAACATTCGGCGAAACTCTAATTTAGCCAAGTTTTCTTCTAGTTGATCTAATTCAGCAACCGCTTCATCAAACGTTTCTTGATCATCCGCTTCAATCGCTAACTCTAATAAACCATCAACATCTTCTAAACCTTGCTCAAGATTTTTGATGGTATCTACTACTGCTTCTAATGAAGAACGTTCTTTACCTAAGGCTTGCGCTTTATCTGGATCATTCCAAACATCTGGCTGTTCTAATTCCGCATTGACTTCTTCTAAACGTTCGACCTTACTATCAAAGTCAAAGATACCCCCTAAGCGCTAGGGTTCTTTCACCAATATCGCTAATCTTATTTTTTATAGGGTTAATTTCAAACATACAATTTCATTCTTACCTAACATTAGAAACCCGCAATTATAGAGTATTCCATCCCTTTAGCCTAGTTTCTTTAGTAGAAATTTGTTAGTCAGCTAAGGATTTATGATAGAATACGCTACTTATGTAAAAATCAATACGCTAAACGTTATCACTTTATTAGTACAAAAAATTAAGGAGGAAACTCAATGAAATCAGAATTAGATACTTCAACACTTTCCTACCGAGATAAAATGGCAATTGAGGAATATGAACGTCTTAGTCCTCGTTTACTTTATGAAATTATTCGTCAGGATGGGATTGAGGAACTGACTCGACCAACTAAAGCGCTAATCTTTTCCGGGATTACCGCTGGTTTAGTCGTAACATTCTCTTTTGTATTTAAAGCGATTTTTACCGCTTATGTTCCAGATCAACCTTGGGCACATTTAATCACTAATATGGGCTATACCGTAGGATTCCTATTGGTTATTTTAGGGCGTATGCAATTATTTACTGAAAACACAATCACAACTGTTGTGCCGCTATTTAATCCATTAACTTGGCGTAAAGTGACAGCCGTTTCTCGCTTATGGTTGATCGTTTTTATTTCTAATTTAATTGGCACCGCATTAGCAGCATTATTCTTACAAAATCATCAAGCATTTAATCCTGAATTTGTTAATGCGATGCACGAAATTGCTATGCACGTCAAACATATGACTGTTTCAGAGAATATTCTAAAAGGAATTCCTGCTGGAATTCTGATTGCTTCTGTTGTATGGATGATGCCGTCGGTGAATAGTGGGAAATTTATTATGATTTTCTTCTTTATTTATTTGATTGCATTAGGAGATTTCGCACACGTTATAGTAGGCTCTGCTGAAATTGCGTATCTTGTTTTTCAAGGCGATGCCTCACTATATGATTATTTTGTCACTTTCTTATTGCCAACCTGCTTTGGAAATATCTTAGGCGGAACTGTCGTCTTCACTATGATGATTTATGGCCAGGTTAATCAAGAAATTGAATTACGTTCTAATCGTTAAATTCAACACAAAAAAAAGCAGATCCTCTCGATCTGCTTTTTACTGTTTAAATCTTAGGCATTTAAAATTTTACGAATTTCTTCTGCACTTAAATGATATTCATGTGGACAAGCACGCCACGCGGCTAACATCTTCTGATATTTATCTGCCATACAAATTTGTGCATCACTATCATTAGAATAGAATACAACATCAGTATAAAGTTTTTCGCTTTCGCGTAAGAATTTGACATATTGACAATATTTTTTCTCTCTTACGGCACAATAACCTACAAATTTAATTTGATGTTCACTCACCGCAGATTTATCGCTTAAGTTATTAAAAGAAACTTGTAATGCATGATACATTTCTAATGTATCGCGTACCATCTTACATTCAGCTTCATTTAAATAAGAGAAACCTTTATCTAATTCTTGTAGTTCTTTCGCAAAACCACACTGAACAATCGTTTTTAAACGGCGAAAATGATTTGCTTGTTCAGGGTTAAGTAATGCCATTAATTCATATTGATTAGCTAAAATCAATCGCTGGGTGGAGGTCATTTCCATGATGCTATCCTTCTTAAAATACTAAAAAACTTTGACGGCGCTTACTGTAAAAGATTAACGTTTGCCTGTCCTTAATTTGAATCAAAAAAAGAGAAAATAGACACTATTAGTCAATTTCATCAACAATATTTTTATCTAATGTTTCTTTTGCTTTTGTTTCTGCCTTACCATCTGAAACTTTAAACTGTAAATTTTGGAAGTACGCTTCTCGATAAGTCACATAAGGATCCTGTGCTTGTTTTAATAACGCATCTTGATCTAGAACACTGGCTCGCTTATCCACACCTTGGATTCCCCATTTTAATAAACTCCAAGGTCCTAATAGTGACAACATTGGATAAGTCATATCAACCAAATGTCCGATATCTTGACGTGGTGTTGCAGCACCATATCCTGGTAACACAACATAACTCCCGGTTCCCATTCCATAGTGTCCTAACATATCACCAAATTCACGACTTTCTTGTTTTCTCAACGGTTTACTTGCACTAGCAATATCAATAAATCCAGCTAAACCAAATACACTATTGATCCAGAAACGGTCAAAATGCACCATCGCTTGTTTAAAATTACCCTCTAATAAACGGTTTACAAAGCTCATCGGTTCATCTAAGTTACTGGTAAAATTCGTTAATCCTGTTTTTACTGGTGCAGGAACATAATCACGCCAACCTTGTGCAACTGGACGTAAAATATAAGGATCAAGATAGTTATAGTTCACATTCCACATTGCACGGTTAAAACCTTGTAATGGATCATTACGCTCCCCCGATTCATTATGACTAGCGCATCCTGCCGTTACCGCAGTAGCTATCGCAACTACTAATAATTTTTTACTGAATAATCTCTTCATCTGCTATTTCCACCTTGATCAATATTACTCTTTATTTTAATCAAAATTTCAACGTAAAAAAATGTTTCGCTGAAAATAACACTTGCCTTTAATGAATAAATATTCAAAAATATTGCATATTTTTTCAATAACAAACAATCTTTTATTTGTATTTAAACGTTTGCTCCATTAAAATAACGCGATTTTTTCCCTTTTGCGAAAAAATATTCAGACACGATTTAGCCAACATGGTAAAAGTATTATGATGTTACCGTTTGATCTAAGTTGTGGTTAATGAGCATTCGTAAGTGTTCGACCAAACACATAAATTTTAATTTAGGAGTAATTGATGTCTGAACAAGCTATTCTTGTCCTTGCTGATGGTTCTATTTTTCATGGTACTTCAATCGGCGCATTAGGACACACTATTGGTGAAGTCGTATTTAACACTTCAATGACGGGTTATCAAGAAATTCTCACCGATCCATCCTACACCAAACAAATTGTTACATTGACTTACCCTCATATTGGTAATACAGGTACAAATAGCGAAGACGTGGAATCCAATGCTATTTATGCTGCCGGTTTAATTATTCGTGATTTACCGTTATTACACAGCAACTTCCGTAGTGAAATGTCATTACAACAATATCTTACACAAAATAATGTTGTAGCGATTGCGGATACTGATACCCGTCGTTTAACACGTCTATTACGTGATAAAGGAGCCATGCCTGGTTGCATTATGGCAGGAGAAATTGATGAGAAAAAAGCACTCCAGTTAGCCCAAAGCTTTGGTTCTATGGCAGGTAAAGATTTAGCCAAAGCAGTCACCTGTAATGCACCTTATGATTGGACTGAAAAAGTATGGCAATTAGGTGTTGGTTATCCAAAACAAACTAATTTCCGTTTCCATGTTGTAGCTTATGATTTCGGGGTGAAACGTAATATTTTACGGATGTTAGCGGAACGAGATTGTCGTATCACGGTTGTCCCAGCGACCACACCAGCCCAAGAAGTATTAGCGCTTAATCCAGATGGGATATTCTTATCTAATGGTCCAGGCGATCCAGAGCCTTGTGAGTATGCGATTACCGCGATTCAAGCATTATTAGCAAGTAAGAAACCAATTTTCGGTATTTGTTTGGGGCATCAGCTCTTAGGACTTGCTGTTGGTGGTAAAACCAAAAAAATGGCATTTGGCCACCACGGTGGTAATCATCCAGTAGAAGATCTTGATACACAAAAAGTATTAATTACAAGCCAAAATCATGGCTTTGAAGTGGACGCAGACAGTTTACCTAATAATGTACGTATTACGCACCGTTCTTTATTTGATGGTTCTGTTCAAGGGATTGCATTAACTGATCAGTCTGCATTCTCGTTCCAAGGACACCCAGAAGCTAGCCCAGGACCACATGATGTTGCTTACCTATTCGATAAATTTATTCACGAAATGGAAGTTGCTCGTCATACCCATACCGCTGCTTCTTATGTGGTTCGTTACTAAAAATGATAAAAAATTAACGGAAAATAGATTATGCCAAAACGTACAGATATAAAATCAATACTCATTATTGGAGCAGGCCCAATTGTTATTGGTCAAGCCTGTGAGTTTGACTATTCAGGCGCACAAGCTTGTAAAGCGCTACGTGAGGAAGGTTATCGAGTTATTTTAGTAAACTCAAACCCAGCCACTATTATGACAGATCCTAATATGGCTGATGTCACTTACATTGAACCAATTCGTTGGCAAACATTAGCTAAAATTATTGAAAAAGAACGTCCCGATGCTATTTTGCCAACAATGGGGGGACAAACCGCATTAAACTGTGCATTGGATCTATCCAAAAATGGTATTTTAGCCCAATATCAAGTAGAGCTTATCGGAGCTACTGAAGATGCCATTGATAAAGCGGAAGATCGTGGTCGCTTTAAAGAAGCAATGCAAAAGATTGGACTAAATACGCCAAAATCTTTCGTGTGCCATAGCTTTGCTGAGGCATGGCAAGCTCAAGAGGAAGTCGGCTTCCCAACATTAATTCGTCCATCTTTCACTATGGGAGGATCGGGTGGTGGTATTGCCTATAACCGTCAAGAATTCCAAGAAATTTGTGAACGTGGCTTTGATGCTTCTCCTACCCATGAATTACTTATTGAACAATCGGTATTAGGTTGGAAAGAGTATGAAATGGAAGTGGTTCGTGATAAAGCTGATAATTGTATTATCGTTTGTTCTATCGAAAACCTCGATCCAATGGGCGTACACACAGGAGATTCAATTACTGTTGCACCAGCGCAAACGCTCACCGATAAAGAATATCAAATTATGCGTAATGCATCTTTAGCTGTATTACGTGAAATTGGTGTAGATACAGGCGGTTCTAACGTGCAATTTGCGATCAATCCAGAAAATGGCGAGATGATTGTGATTGAAATGAATCCGCGTGTCAGCCGCTCTTCTGCTTTAGCTTCCAAAGCAACAGGTTTCCCAATTGCTAAAGTTGCTGCTAAATTAGCCGTCGGTTATACATTAAATGAGTTACGTAATGATATTACTGGTGGTTTAATTCCTGCTTCCTTTGAACCATCTATTGACTATGTGGTAACCAAAGTACCTCGTTTTGCTTTTGAGAAATTCCCACAAGCAGACGATCGCCTTACTACGCAAATGAAATCCGTTGGTGAAGTAATGGCAATGGGACGTACATTCCAAGAATCATTGCAAAAAGCATTACGTGGCTTAGAAACAGGTATCTGTGGCTTCAATTTGCGTTCAGAAGATAACGAAAAATTACGCCATGAAATCTCTAACCCAGGTCCAGAACGCCTATTATATGTTGCTGATGCGTTTGGTCTTGGTTGGTCAATTGAAGATGTATATCGCTATACCAAAATTGATCCTTGGTTTTTAAGACAAATCCAAGATTTAGTCTTAGAAGAACTTGCACTTGAAAAGAAAACGTTTGAGCAATTAGATTATACAGAATTACGTCGTTTAAAACGTAAAGGCTTCTCTGATAAACGTATTGGTCAATTAACCAAAACTAGCGAGGCGGAAGTAAGACAACGTCGTTATCAATTAGATTTACATCCTGTTTATAAGCGAGTCGATACCTGTGCAGGTGAATTTAAATCTGACACAGCTTATCTCTATTCCACTTATGAAGAAGAGTGTGAAGCTAATCCATCTAATCGTAAAAAAATTATGATTCTTGGTGGTGGTCCAAACCGTATTGGTCAAGGTATTGAATTCGACTACTGTTGTGTTCATGCCGCATTAGCGTTACGTGAAAGCGGTTTTGAAACTATTATGGTGAATTGCAACCCAGAAACGGTATCGACTGATTTTGATACTTCAGATCGCTTATATTTTGAACCGCTTACTCTCGAAAATGTATTAGAAATTATTCATATTGAAAAACCTTATGGCGTGATCGTTCATTACGGTGGGCAAACTCCACTTAAATTGGCTAATGCTCTCCATCAAAATGGTGTCAATATTATCGGTACTTCTGCGGATAGTATTGATGCAGCAGAAGATCGCCAACGTTTCCAACAAATTTTAAATGATCTTCACCTAAAACAGCCACCTAACCGTACCGCACGTAATAGTGAAGAGGCGGCTCAATTAGCAGATGAAGTTGGTTATCCTTTGGTGGTTCGTCCTTCGTATGTATTAGGTGGACGTGCAATGCAAATTGTATATAACCAAGAAGAATTGAACCGTTATATGCGTGAAGCTGTTCAAGTTTCTGAAGATAGCCCAATTTTATTAGATCACTTCCTTGATAATGCCACTGAAGTTGATGTGGATTGTATTTGCGACGGCGAAACAGTGGTAATTGGCGGTATTATGCAACACGTTGAACAAGCCGGTATTCATAGTGGTGACTCTGCTTGCTCTTTACCTGCATACTCGCTCAGTCAAGAAATCCAAGATGAAATCCGTCATCAAACTACGGAAATGGCAAAAGCATTAAAAGTAGTTGGTTTAATGAACGTACAATTTGCGATTCAAAACAACACTATTTATGTCTTAGAAGTCAATCCACGCGCTTCACGTACAGTACCATTTGTAAGTAAAGCTACTGGTGTGCCATTAGCTAAAATTGCCGCACGTGTGATGGCTGGGATCTCTTTAACTGAACAAGGTTTTACTCAGGAAGTCATGCCAGAAAAATTCTCTGTGAAAGAAGCCGTATTCCCATTCATTAAATTCCCTGGTGTAGATACCATTTTAGGCCCTGAAATGCGTTCTACTGGTGAAGTTATGGGGGTTGGTACGACATTTGAAGAAGCCTTTATCAAAGCACAATTAGGGGCAGGTGAACATATTCCACATAACGGTAAAGTTTTCTTATCGATTGCGGATCAAGATAAACAACGTTTATTGCCTATCGTGAAATTATTACAACGCTTAGGTTTTGGTTTATGTGCAACTTATGGTACAGAACAGTTCCTTGCGGAACATGGCATTATCGTTCAGCATGTGAATAAAGTCCGTGAGGGACGTCCTCATATCGTAGATGCAATTAAAAACGGTGAAATTTCTTTAGTTATCAATACGGTTGATGGTAAACCTGAATCTATTGCGGATAGTCATTCGATTCGTCGTAATGCATTACAACATAAAGTGATGATTCAGACCACGATTAATGGTGCATCAGCATTAGTCAGTGGTTTAGGTAAACTTGATCAACTCGGTATTTATTCACTACAAGATTAATCACTTTATCCCCTGTTATGTTACAAATAGCAGGGGATATTCCTTTTTACACCTTCCAGCTTTTACTCAAAACTTCTCTTTTATAATTTAAAAGCAAACGTTTGCATTTTTCGATAGTAGATTTTTTTTATCTCAGGTAAAATTCACCCCTATTTTATTTCTTGTCATTTTTTAGAAGGTATTTAAATGGCTAATATGCTCGAACAACGTTTTGAACTTACTGCCCGCAACAGTTCTTTACGTCAAGAAGTAATTGCTGGGCTCACCACATTCTTAGCAATGGTCTATTCTGTGATCGTTGTCCCTGGAATGTTAAGTAATGCTGGCTTCTCAGCAGAATCCGTATTTATTGCAACCTGCTTAGTTACTGGTCTAGGATCAATCCTAATTGGTTTCTGGGCAAATGCACCAATGGCGATTGGTGTGGCAATTTCGTTAACTGCTTTTACTGCATTTAGTTTAGTGCTTGGTCAAAAAGTGAGTGTCCCTGTTGCTTTAGGAGCTGTTTTCCTAATGGGTGTTTTATTCAGTATCATCTCTGCCACAGGGATCCGGGCATGGATTTTACGCAATCTTCCTGCCAGCATCGCCCACGGCGCAGGTATCGGTATTGGTTTATTCTTACTTTTAATTGCTGCGAATGGTGTTGGTCTTGTTGTCGGTAATAATGCAGGGCTCCCAGTCAAACTGGGTGATTTCACTTCATTTCCAGTTATCATGTCATTACTTGGTTTAGCAGCGATTATTGGTCTTGAACGTTTAAAAGTAAAAGGCGGAATCTTATTCGTTATCATCGCAATTACTTTAATTGGTTTAATTTTTGATCCAAATGTCAAATTTGCGGGTCAAATTTTTAAATTGCCTTCTTTTGGAGAAACATCTCATTTCTTACAACTTGATATTGTTGGCGCCTTACAACCAATGGTATTACCTGCTGTATTTGCTTTAGTCATGACAGCTGTATTTGATGCGACCGGAACAATCCGTGCTGTTGCTGGACAAGCAAATTTACTCGATAAAGATGGTCAAATCATTAATGGAGGTAAAGCCTTAACCTCTGACTCAGTAAGCAGTATTTTTTCTGGTTTATTTGGTACTGCACCTGCAGCTGTTTATATTGAATCCGCTGCTGGTACTGCGGCAGGCGGAAAAACAGGAATTACCGCAATCGTTGTTGGTGCATTATTCTTATTAATGTTGTTCTTCCAACCACTTGCCGCATTAGTTCCTGGTTATGCGACAGCACCAGCGTTAATGTACGTTGGATTATTAATGTTAAGCAATGTGACTAAATTAGATTTTGATGATTTTGTTGGCGCAATGAGTGGCTTAATCTGCGCAGTATTTATTGTTCTCACTGCAAATATTGTTACAGGTATTATGCTCGGTTTTGCTTCATTAGTGATTGGGCGTATTGTCGCTGGCGAAGTGCGTAAACTCAATCTAGGCACAGTAATTATTGCGATTATTCTGGTTATCTTCTACGCAGGTCACTGGGCTATCTAATTTTTACACTAACGTGTGTGAATTTATGCTTCATACACGTTTATTTTCTCTACAAAAACACGTTTTCAATGTGCGTTAATATTAATTTTATGTTATTTTGGATACGTGTTTTTTCTATTAATCAAAGGTTTTTTATTTATGGAAAAAGTGATTATCGATGAGAGTCAGTTTTTTCGTACAATTTCACGTATTTCTCATGAAATTATTGAGAAACATCAAACACTTGATGATTTAATTATTGTCGGAATTAAACGCCGTGGTGCAGAAATTGCCGAATTACTTCGTCAAAAAATAGCACAATTAACTAATATAACGCTACCTTATATGGAGCTAGACATTACGCTTTATCGAGATGATCTTCAATATGCTGATCCTACCGAGCTTCCCGTTTATCATGGTGCATCTGAACAAATAAATATCCAAAATAAAAATGTCATTCTTGTTGATGATGTATTGTTTACTGGAAGAACTATTCGGGCAGCATTAGATGCATTAATTGATTTCGGACGGGCAACACGCATTGAATTAGTCATCTTTGTTGATAGGGGACATCGTGAATTACCAATTCGAGCCGATTATGTAGGTAAAAACGTACCCACTTCTCGACAAGAACAAGTTCAGGTAAAAACAATGAAATTTGATGGTTGTTATCAAGTAGATTTATTAAAACCTGAATGAAACCTTTTAAATTTTTAATACTCTAACCAAATCGTGATATTAAATGGCAAAAATAGGACAATACGGTATGAAAAATAAATGGATCAAATTGCTTCTTTTAGCAGGTTGTTTATCAGTTGCAGCAACCAGTTTCGCAGTAGAAAAAGTGGTTGCTACGGTTAATGGTACCCCAATCCTCAACAGCCAAGTAAGCAAAGCTTTAGGAAAAAGAACCAATACCCCTGCAAATCGTGCAGCCGCATTAGATGATATTATTGATGATATGTTAGTACAAAAAGCGATTGCTGATGCCAAAATTTCTGTATCTCAACAACAAATTCAACAAATTATGCATCAAATTGCCGATCAAAACGGTTTAACCTACGGACAATTCTTAGATGCATTGGATTATCAAGGTATTGGTGAAGCAAAATTCCGTCAACAAATTGCTCATCAAATTATTATGGGACAAGTCCGTAATAAAGCGATTAGTGAAAGTATCTCGGTATCACGTGAACAAGTTGAGCAACTTGCAAAACAGATGTATAACGATGCAAAACAAAAAGGTACGTTAAAAACTGTTACTGCTCCAGAATATTTAGTCAATCATATCTTAATCAAAACTAACCCGTTGCTAAATGATACCCAAGCAAAACAACAACTAACCTCATTACGTGCGGACATTCTTGCTGGTAAAACCTCCTTTGCTGATGCGGCAAAAACCTATTCTAAAGATTATCTCTCAGGTGCTAATGGCGGTAGCTTAGGTTGGAACTTCCCTGAAGTGTATGAACCACAATTTCAAGTGATGATTAAAAACACCAAAAAAGGAGCAATTTCCCAACCATTTAAAACTAAATATGGCTGGCATATTTTGCAAGTTGTCGATACCCGTAAGGGAGATAGAACCAAAGACAGCTATATGCAAAAGGCTTATCAGCAAGTCGTTAATCAACAAGCGATGGAAGCCTCAAAAGACTGGGTAAAAACTTTACGCCGTTCAGCTGATATTAAGATTTTGCAAAAATAATCTTTGTAGCATAAACTGCACCAATTACAGACCGCACATCATGTGCGGTCATTTTTTCCATAATCGATAAATAGTAATAGACGAAATAGCACTATGAATTCAAAAACACATCTTGGGCATACAGCTCGTAAACGTTTTGGGCAAAACTTCTTACATGATAATTACATTATTCAAAGTATTGTGGCTGCGATTAATCCACAAAAAGATGATTTTTTAATTGAGATTGGTCCGGGGCTGGGCGCCTTAACTGAACCTGTTGCAGAACAAGTTGATCATCTTACCGTTATTGAATTAGATAGGGATCTTGCTGAAAGATTACGCCACCATCCTTTCTTACATCAAAAATTGACGGTAATTGAACAAGATGTTATGCGTTTTGATTTCCAACAATTAGCACAAAAAACTCAACAACCTTTACGCGTGTTTGGCAATTTGCCTTATAACATTTCTACACCGCTTATGTTTCATCTTTTCCAATATCATAATGTCATTCAAGATATGCACTTTATGTTACAAAAAGAGGTCGTAAACCGTTTATGTGCCGGTGTTAATAGTAAAGCTTATGGCAAACTGACAATTATGGCGCAATATTTTTGCCAAGTCATTCCTGTATTAGAAGTACCACCAACAGCATTTAAACCAGCGCCTAAAGTGGATTCTGCTGTGGTACGTTTAGTGCCGCATAAAACACTGCCACACCCAGTAAAAGATCTCTATTGGCTAAATCGTGTCTGCACTCAAGCTTTTAATCAACGCCGTAAAACAATACGTAATTCATTAATGGATCTGTTTACCGCAGAACAATTAACCGCCCTTAATATTAATCTCACAGATCGTGCGGAAAATCTCTCTATTGCGGATTATGCTCGTTTAGCTAACTGGTTAGCCGATAATCCACCACAAACTTCTTCCGATAACTTAGAGGATCTTGAGGCATAATATGGAATATATCACGCTCTTAGTAGGTATTGTTTTTATTCTATGGGGGGCCGATCGTTTTACCGATGGGGCGATAGCCCTTGCTCGCCGTTTTCAGATTAATGAATTAGTGATTGGACTAACAATCGTTGCTTTTGGTACTTCTCTACCTGAATTTATTACTAGCTTTTGGGGAGCATTAAAAGGCAATTCGGGCGTTTCTGTAGGGAATATTATTGGTAGTAATCTATTTAACACCCTAGTGATTGTAGGGGCAAGTGCGATTGCTACCCCCATTGCTATAAAAGCCAGTTCGATTAAAAAAGAGATCCCATTTTCTTTACTCGCAGCAATTGCTTTTATTCTGTTATGTTTTGACAAATTTTTAAATGCTCAAAATACAGATTATATTTCACGTGCCGACGGTTTAATTTTATTGCTGTTTTTTATCATCTTCTTAAGCTACACCTTTTCTTCTGCTAAACAACAGGATTTAGAAGCGGATAATGAACCAACCACTTTGTTGCCATTAAGTAAAGTCGCCTTTTATCTTATTATTGGTTTAGCTGTTTTGATTTGGGGTGGTGATCTATTTGTTTCCGGTGCCATTCAAATTGCGCAAAATTTTGGTATCAGTGAGGCTGTAATTGGCTTAACTATTGTCGCTGCGGGAACATCTTTACCAGAATTAGCAACTTCTGTTTTTGCCGCAAAAAAAGGTAGCTCAGATTTAGCCATTGGTAATGTAGTTGGTAGCAATATCTTCAATATCTTTTTTGTTATGGGGGCTTGCTCTGCGATGTTCCCACTTTCAGTCGGCGATATCTCTTATCTTGATTTTGCTATGCTCATTATCAGTACGCTTTTACTCTGGCTATTTGCGACTACAGGCAAAAAAATTACACGCTTAGAAGGGGCTATTCTGCTAGCCAGTTATGGTATCTATTTAGCTTATTTATTAACAACGCTTTAAGGAGATAACGTGGCAACGTATATTGTTGGTGATCTACAAGGTTGTTTTGACGAATTACAATTATTACTAGAGAAGGTGTCTTTCGATCCTCAAATTGATACCCTTTATTTAGTTGGCGATCTGGTGGCTCGTGGCGATAAATCATTAGAATGTTTACATTTTGTCAAATCGCTTGGCCCTGCTGCACAAACAGTTCTTGGTAACCATGATCTCCATTTACTCGCTACTGCATATGGCATCAAAAAAGTGAAAGCAAAAGATCGAGTTGATGCTTTATTTAATGCTCCTGATTTTGCTGACTTAATTGAGTGGCTACGACATCAACCGTTATTAATTGATCGCTCACAACAGCAAGGCTTTGTAGTCGTCCATGCAGGAATTAGCCCTGAATGGAATTTAGCTACCGCTAAACAATGTGCCCAGGAAGTTGAGCAGGTTTTACAATGTGGTGATTATCAGAAATTATTAACTGAAATGTACAGTGATCAACCAGATCACTGGTCTGAACAACTTACAGGTATCGATCGTTTACGTTATAGCATCAATGTATTCACCCGAATGCGTTTCTGTTTTCTTGATAAACATTTAGAGTTTGCTTGTAAATTACCTCCTCTAGAAGCACCATCAGAATTAAAACCTTGGTTTGAGCTACCTAATTCGCTCTCTCAACCGACAAATATTTTATTTGGCCATTGGGCTAGCCTAATTGATTATCCAACACCAAATATGATTTATGCGCTAGATACGGGATGTGTTTGGGGAAATCGTATGACAATGCTGCGTTGGGAAGATAAACAACTGTTCACGCAAGCTGCTGTGAAAACTTATATTACCTAATACTAAAATTAATAAACTAAAAAATTTTTGCTTACTAGAAAAAAGGCATAGTAGACAAAAAGATTGGTATTTTGCTGAACTATGCCTAAAAATTGATGCTTCTAGAACTATTTTCTCATCACAATAACAATTATAAAAATTAATATTTTTGCCTATTCCAAAACTTTTAATCCTCAATTAATCTTGCCACTCATCAATTAATTGTAACAACTCAATAGCTAATCTTGCCCGCGCAAAACCACGTTCATCGCTCACTGCCCACAAACTTAATTGCTCATCATCAGTATGTATTTGACTAATATGTAATTGAGGTAATTGTTCTGTATTTTCTTCAGTTTCACCATTAATAACAGGTGTTACAATCTGTTCTGGATGATATGTTAATAATGGCTGCGATTGCCACACATTCGCAAAATCAACTTGTTCAAGATCATAACCACCAACAGTGATCATTTGTGAAAAACCATAGAATACAGGTACTTGGATTTGATGTTCTACAAATTGTCCCGTGAACTCTGGCAAAATTTTAGCTAATAAAATACGCTGTTTATTTAGCTCTTCCCGACCAGTTATTGGTGCAACATCAAAAGCTAAGCGTTGTTGCTCTTCACTTAGTGGTACACCATTTAATAATTGTGCTGTTTGTCCAACTAATTCTCGTACTTTTTCTTCGCCAAAATACGCCATTGGTAATAATGAAGTTACCGATAATTCGTTCACTTGATATTGTTGTAATAATGGCTTTAATACTAACGCTAACTGAGAAATCTGTGGATTTGGTAATGAAACAATATTTCTCAGTCTTAAGTCAGCTAATACGTCATTATTCACAGTCGGTACAACAGCTGGAATATCAGTTAAATAAGCACAAATCCCTAATACATCAATAGCAATACACCCAGTTTCCGCTGCCGCAGCCAAATGGGGAACTTGCTCGAGCTTTCCAGCAAATAATAAATAGTCATATTCTCGCCAATCTACATCATCAAAATTTAACTGTTCTACATATTTACCATTAAAACGAATGTTTTGTTCTTCAGAAAACTTCTCTGCTTCAATAACTGTAATATTAGCGGTACTTAGCCGACTTTGTTCCAAAATAGTGACTAATTTTTCTGTTAAAGCAAAATCAGCTGCAATTGCGATATTTAAACTTGAATTCATTTTCTTCTCCGTGCTACTCTTCGGCTCGCTATTCTAACAAATTAACTTTTAACTCGGGAATGTTTTCCATGACTCCAGCGATTAACCTACTCAAAAAACAAAAAATTTCATTTCAAATTCATCAATATGATCATGATCCGAATAACACCAATTTTGGTAAAGAAGCTGTAGAAAAACTCAATCTTTCCCCATTACAGACCTACAAAACATTATTAGTCACTGCTAATGGTGATGATAAACATCTTGCTGTTATGGTTGTACCTGTTGCATACAGCCTTAATTTAAAAAAGGCTGCAAAAGCATTAGGTGTAAAAAAAATCGATCTTGCAGATAAACATCTAGCCGAGAAAGTGACAGGTTACTTAGTTGGTGGAATTAGCCCTTTGGGTCAGAAAAAACGCCTACCTACGATTATTTCTAAAACAGCTGAAGACTTTAGTACGATCTTCATTTCCGGCGGTAAAAGAGGTATTGATATTGAGTTAAATCCACAAGATCTTGCAAAACTTACACAAGCAAATTTCGCTGATATTAATGAAGAATAATTAACAAATAGAATAAACTTTTTGAATTTTCACTATCTATTCAATGTCATTAGGTTATTTTTCAGACAAACTGGTTTTGATTAAACCAAACAGCAAAAAATCTAAAAATTTTTATTGATTAGTTCCTGAAAATCAGTATTATAAGCACCCGTTGCAATGTGGTAACACTTTGGGTCGTTAGCTCAGTCGGTAGAGCAGCGGACTTTTAATCCGTTGGTCGAAGGTTCGAATCCTTCACGACCCACCATTTATTCCATATTCCACCCTTTAGGGTCGTTAGCTCAGTCGGTAGAGCAGCGGACTTTTAATCCGTTGGTCGAAGGTTCGAATCCTTCACGACCCACCACTTAACACTTATTTATTTAAGTGGGTTATTAGCTCAGTTGGTAGAGCAGCGGACTCTTAATCCGTCGGTCGAAGGTTCGAGCCCTTCATGACCCACCACTATATTAACTCACGTCCTAGGGTCGTTAGCTCAGTCGGTAGAGCAGCGGACTTTTAATCCGTTGGTCGAAGGTTCGAATCCTTCACGACCCACCATTGATTTTATACCTAATTAAATTCTTCAATATATTCTCTTTTTTTTCATCATATTAATTAAAGCTTCACCAACACACAGCCAATTAAGTGAAGAAGAACTTGCTAAAATTAATATTTCTGCAGGTCTGATTCGAATTTCAGTTGGTATTGAAAACATTCAAGATATTCTTGCTGATATTGAACAAGCATTCAAAGCAGTTCTTTAGTCATTTCTTTAGATTTGCTCTTATCATTATCTTAATAATAGATAAGAGCAATTTTTTATCCTATTCCTTACTTCTCAATAACTACTCATCTTATAACCTTGTTGGGTAATTATTCTTAACCCTATTTATCGACTTACTTCACACTTCTGATATTTTAAACATAAAATGTTTTTTATATGTTACTTTTACTGTTATATTAAATTTAAGGTATTTTTATAAATAACTTTTAAACATTATTAATAGGAGAGCTTTATGAAATAAATAATTCTTTAACTTCTTTATATTTTCCTCACTATTCAGGAGATGCTTATGAAAAAACTAACGCAAACTGAAATCAACACAGCTTTTATCTGCCACAAGCTAAGTAAATTAATTGGCCCTGTCACAGCCAAAAGCCTATTCAATGGCTATGGTATTTTTAAGAATGAGCATATGTTTGGTATTTATCAAAAGAAATTTTTTTACATAAGAGCAACAGCACAATTTGCTGAGTTATTGCGACAAATTGGGGCAACACCTTGTCCTTATATCTCAACCACTTCAGCCCAATATTTTCATCTTCCCGATGAGATTACTGAAGATGATAAAAAATATAAATCCTATTTAGAACTCTCTATTGCTCAGGTTAAATTTGAAAAAAGTCAAAAAAAGAGAAAAAAGCAATCTCAAATCAGAGACTTACCTAATCTCAGCATCAAACACGAAAGACTCTTAGCGCGAATTGATGTCAAAAACGTGAAAGAGTTCAAAAGGAGAGGGCCTGAAAAAGTTTTTGTACAATTAAAAAGCATCATATTATTAGATAGTTTAGATTTATATTGGAAATTAGTGGGTGCGCTCTATCTCAAACATTATTCACTATTAACGCGTGAAGAGAAGGAAAAACATCTCGTACTGCTGAATATAGCACTAGCACAAGAAAACTATCCACCAGAGACCTTATAACTGAGCTCCGTGAATGATTATAGCTTTCTTAATTAGTACTATCCTATAAATGTATAAACAGTCGCTTTGAAATGGTGATTCAAGTTGATGACGAACCTATGATATTTCACCATAGGTTTGTTTTCCCTCTTGATGTTAGACATCAGCATTGATTAAC
>NZ_JAQIBB010000040.1:0-2641 GCF_027920745.1 Gallibacterium faecale
GCGATTTGGGCGTAATCGTTTACTTATCAACTCATCTCCACAAAAACGTCATTGGTCAATTCGTCGCTAGCCATTCATTACATTATTAGTAGGTTTCTATGAAAAGCATATTTAAAAATCGTTTAACGGATAAAGAACATCACATTAAGACATTGCGCATTGTCATTATTGGCCTGTTCGCTGTGATTATTTTGATGGGAATTGGCTGGTCAACTGCACCTAGCCGCTTGCAAATTTATACACCGCCTGATTTAAGAGGCGCTAGTCAGCGTCCTTGGTGGGAAGTGCCCACTTCTACGGTGTATGGCTTCGCATTTTATATTTTTCAGCAGCTGAATAGATGGCCTGCCAATGGGCAAGAAGACTATAAGCGTAATATTTTTGCACTCAGTAATTATCTCACACCTGGTTGTAAAGCATTTTTAGAGCAAGATTACAAAGATAGAGATAGTTTTGGTGAGCTAAAAAATCGGATTAGGGGTGTTTATGAAATCCCTGGACGTGGATTTAGTAACAGTCGGGTACAAGTACTCAGTCAAGATGATTGGATAGTGAATTTAGATTTAACCACAGACGAATATTACGGTGATGAAGCAGTGAAACGTACATTAGTACGTTATCCCGTCAAAGTCGTTAGGATGGAAAGCGATCTTGAACATAATCCATGGGGACTTGCTTTAGATTGTTATGCTGAAACCCCTAAACGCCTAGAGCTGATCAGTGCAGAAGAAGGAAATAAATAATGAAATTATCTACTACAACGAAACTGACTTTATTTGTTGTTACCAGTGTTATCTCTCTACAAACATCAGCAGAGATATTAATGCAGTGGCAACGTACTCCTTTAGCGATTGACTTAAATGTGGAACAAGAACGGATCATTTTTATTGAGCGAAATGTAAAAATTGGTTACCCACCGTCTTTATCTGGAAAGTTGCGTATTCAAAATGCAGGCGGAACACTCTATTTAAAACCCACACAAGCATTTCCTGAAACCCGTTTGCAATTACAGGATATGCAAAATGGCGAAATTATCCTGCTTGATGTCGAAGCGAAAGCAAATAAAGATAAATTAGAGCCAATTAAGTTAGTTTATGAGCCAAAACAGGCAACAGACAGCGCCACTTTTGGTGACATTGAGCAAGAAAACCAGCCACTTTCAGAGATAACACAACCAAAATCCAGTTTACCTACGCCAGCAGCACTAACGCGTTATGCAGCCCAATCTTTATATGCGCCACTTCGCACCGTTGAACCGCTAGATGGTGTACAAAGTGTTCATCATCGTTTGCCTACTAACATTACAACACTGTTACCAGGCTTACCTGTTAAAGCAACACCATTAGCAGCCTGGCAACTTGGGGATTATGTAGTCACTGCGGTAAAACTTAAAAATCAATCTGCTGAAATTATCAAACTTGATCCTCGCTATATTCAAGGACGCTTTTATGCAGCGACTTATCAACACAACTGGTTAGGCGGAAAAGGAACGGCAGAAGATACCACAACGGTTTATCTTATCTCTCTCGGTAGTGCAGATAATGCAGTGATTGCAGAACCCAAACGTGTAGCTAAAAAAACAGTGAAATCTACTCGTACTCATCAATCGGAGGGAAAATAAGATGCAACTCAAGCAAAATAGCCTGTTAAAAATTATTGTACCGTCCGCTATCGCTATTGCTGTTTTTATCGGGATTAAAGCCTATAAATCAAATTCTGAAGTCAGTACTACACCAGTACAATCAACCATTTATGACTTAAAGCCAGAAGAATTACGTGCGTTGGGAATCGATGGGGATACACCACAGGACACGATTCGCACTTTAGTCGGTACACTAAAGCGAACTCGTCAAGATATTGAAGAGGTGAAAGCACAAAATGCCGATCTCTTAAAACGGAATAAACAGCTAACAGATCAACAAACCAATGTTGATGCACAGATTCAGAGCGCATTAGAGCGTGAACGTAATAACCTCACCGTTGAGTTTGAACAACGTGCAGCAAGCTTAACTGATCAGCTTGAGCAGAAGTTAGCCAATTTACCACAGTTTGATTTTAATGCCACTTCACCAACTCAAACTCAAGAACAAAAGAATACAAGTGTAGATGAGGGCTTTGGCGATATTCCTATTAATGGCGATGTTTCAATGGGTATGCAGTGGGTAATGCCAGCGGATATGCAAGCATTAGACCGTAATGGCAAACCTGTTGCAGCTGGACAACAAGCGGATTCCTTTGGTTTTCCAAGTTTATTTAATGAGCTAGATAATTCAATGGTAGGCAAAGCGCACGAAGATTTAACGGGCGTAAAAAGTAAAACGCGTGATGAAAAACCACCTGTACCAATTTATACCTTGCCTGAAAATTCCACCTTAATTGGCTCAGTAGCCATGACCGCTCTCTTAGGGCGTGTACCCATTGATGGTGTAGTCAATGATCCTTACCCATTCAAAGTATTAGTTGGTAAAGAAAACCTGACCGCCAATGGGATGATGCTACCAAATGTCGAGGGGGCAATTTTATCTGGAACCGCTAGCGGAGACTGGACACTCTCTTGTGTACGCGGAAAAGTAACCAGCATTACGTTAGTGTTTAATGATGGCCGTGTTCGCACCCTCCCACAAGGGCGTCAAAGTAATAG
>NZ_JAQIBB010000041.1:0-2636 GCF_027920745.1 Gallibacterium faecale
ACGATTTGGGCGTAATCGTTTACTTATCAACTCATCTCCACAAAAACGTTATTGGTCAATTCATCGCTAGCCATTCATTATTAGTAGGTTTCTATGAAAAGTATATTTAAAAATCGTTTAACGGATAAAGAACATCACATTAAGACATTGCGAATTGTCATTGTTGGTTTATTTGCCGTAATCCTTTTAATGGGAATTGGCTGGTCAACTGCACCTAGCCGATTACAAATTTATACACCACCTGATTTAAGAGGGGGTAGTCAGCGTCCTTGGTGGGAAGTGCCAACTTCTACAGTGTATGGCTTCGCATTTTATATTTTTCAACAACTAAATAGGTGGCCAACTAATGGGCAAGAAGACTATAAGCGCAATATTTTTGCACTCAGTAATTATCTCACACCTGGTTGTAAAGCATTTTTAGAGCAAGATTACAAAGATAGAGATAGTTTTGGTGAGCTAAAAAATCGGATTCGTGGTGTATATGAAATCCCTGGACGTGGATTTAGTAACAGTCGGGTACAAGTGCTAAGTCAAGATGATTGGATAGTGAATTTAGATTTAACTACCGATGAATATTACGGTGATGAAGCAGTGAAACGTACCTTAGTCCGTTATCCCGTCAAAGTCGTCAGGATGGAAAGTGATCTTGAACGCAATCCTTGGGGACTTGCTTTAGATTGCTATGCCGAAACGCCAAAACGCTTAGAGCTGATGAATGCAGAAGAAGGAAATAAATAATGAAATTATCTACTACAACGAAACTCACTTTATTTGTTGTTACCAGTGTTATCTCCCTGCAAGCATCAGCAGAGATATTAATGCAGTGGCAACGTACTCCTTTAGCGATTGACTTAAATGTGGAGCAAGAACGGATTATTTTTGTTGAGCGAAATGTAAAAATTGGTTACCCACCGTCTTTATCTGGAAAGTTGCGTATTCAAAATGCAGGCGGAACACTCTATTTAAAACCCACACAAGCATTTCCTGAAACTCGCCTACAATTGCAGGATATGCAAAATGGCGAAATTATCCTGCTTGATGTCGAAGCGAAAGCAAATAAAGATAAATTAGAGCCAATTAAGTTAGTTTATGAGCCAAAACAGGCAACAGACAGTACCACTTTTGGTGACATTGAGCAAGAAAACCAGCCACTTTCAGATGTTGCCCAACCAAAATCCAGTTTACCTACACCAGCCGCATTGACGCGTTATGCAGCCCAATCTTTATATGCGCCACTTCGCACCGTTGAACCGCTAGATGGTGTACAAAGTGTTCATCATCGTTTGCCTACTAACATTACAACACTGTTACCAGGCTTACCTGTTAAAGCAACACCATTAGCAGCTTGGCAACTAGGTGATTATGTAGTCACAGCCGTAAAACTTAAAAATCAATCTGCTGAAATTATCAAACTTGATCCTCGCTATATTCAAGGGCGCTTTTATGCGGCGACTTATCAACACAACTGGTTAGGCGGGAAAGGAACGGCAGAAGATACAACAACGGTTTATCTTATCTCTCTCGGTAGTGCAGATAATGCAGTGATTGCAGAACCCAAACGTGTAGCTAAAAAAACAGTGAAATCTACTCGTACTCATCAATCGGAGGGAAAATAAGATGCAACTCAAGCAAAATAGCCTGTTGAAATTTATTGTACCTACTGCCATCGCTGCTGCTGTTTTTATCGGGATTAAAGCCTATAAATCAAATTCTGAAGTCAGTACTACACCAGTACAATCAACCATTTATGACTTAAAGCCAGAAGAATTACGTGCGTTGGGAATCGATGGGGATACACCACAGGACACGATTCGCACCTTAGTCGGTACACTAAAGCGAACTCGTCAAGATATTGAAGAGGTGAAAGCGCAAAATGCCGATCTCTTAAAACGCAATAAACAGCTAACAGATCAACAAACCAATGTTGATGCACAGATTCAGAGCGCATTAGAGCGTGAACGCAATAATCTCACCATTGAGTTTGAACAACGTGCAGCAAGCTTAACTGATCAGCTTGAGCAGAAGTTAGCCAATTTACCACAGTTTGATTTTAATACCACTTCACCAACTCAAACTCAAGAACAAAAGAATACAAGTGTAGATGAGGGCTTTGGCGATATTCCTATTAATGGCGATGTTTCAATGGGTATGCAGTGGGTGATGCCTGCTGATATGCAAGCATTAGATCGTAACGGTAAACCTGTTGCAGCTGGACAACAAGCGGATTCCTTTGGCTTCCCAAGCTTATTTAATGAGCTAGATAACTCAATGGTAGGCAAAGCGCACGAAGATTTAACGGGCGTAAAAAGTAAAACGCGTGATGAAAAACCACCTGTACCGATTTATACCTTACCTGAAAATTCCACCTTAATTGGCTCAGTAGCCATGACCGCTCTCTTAGGGCGTGTACCCATTGATGGTGTAGTCAATGATCCTTACCCGTTTAAAGTGTTAGTTGGTAAAGAAAATCTCACTGCCAATGGGATGATGTTACCGAATGTAGAAGGTGCGATTCTTTCTGGAACTGCCAGTGGAGACTGGACACTCTCTTGTGTACGCGGAAAAGTGACAAGCATTACGCTAGTATTTAATGATGGCCGTGTTCGAACACTCCCGCAAGGTCGTCAAAGTAATAA